>WQVP01000001.1 GCA_009785765.1 Alphaproteobacteria bacterium
CAAGATCAAGTATATCAATTTCTTCTTCGGCGTGAAGTTCATGCAAATCTTGTCTGTCGCTCATGGCGTACTCCTTCGTCATAAAGGCACTAGGCACAAGGCACTAGGCACCAGTTTTGTTATCTTTATAATTATATCATAAAAAAACACCCAAACCAAACGATTCGGGCATTTTTATTACAAAAATCCGGCTTTCGCCGGATTTAAATTACCAAGTTCCAAAATCGCATCCCATGGTGTTTGCACCGGTTGCGCTGATGATAAATGTAAGTAATGCACCGACCGCAACAAGCAAGATAAAGCCGACCAACATCGCCATACCTTTCTTTTTAAAGTCATCCATTTTGAATTCTTTTTCGTTAAGCAATTGCCATCCCCATCCAAGGATAATAAATGCCGCACCGATAAACGCAAGTGTCCGAAGAAGTGCGAATACTGGACGAAGATTGTCCAAAAGACCGCACACAGCGCCTGGATTTGCCATCGGCTGTGCATATGCCGCCGTTGCCGCAAAAGCACCGACACCCAAAGCAATAATTAAATTCTTCATAATAAATCCTTTTAGTTTTATGTATAAATTATATCATAAAAAGTAGAAAGTAGAAAGTAGAAAGTAGAAAGATTTTTAAGATGTAAATTTATACCTTATACTTTCTACTTTATACCTTCTACTATGCCTGTGGCATTGCACCGAAATTTGGCGGCACTATCAGGCGTTGATTTTGTTCAACAATTGGCTCTACCTCGCATCTTGGGCAACAGCCGGCCAATACGCCGACGGCCAATATTAAACCAAATGCCATCATAAGTTTTTTTATCATTTTATATCTCCAAAGGTTAATTCCCCTTCGCTGGCGAAGGGGTGGATTTGCACGAAGCCATTTATGGCAAAGTGCAAAGACGGGGTAGTGGTTAATTGGTAATAGACCCCTACCCCGCCGACTTCGTCGGCACCCCTTCCCTTTGGGAAGGGGAATTAACCACCGGTTATGCCGGAAGTTTTGTTTCCTTTTTCATCCACTCTATAAATTCCGCAAGCGGCCTTGTCTCTTGTTTATCGCTTCCCAGATAACGCAGTGTTATTGTTTTATCGCCCATCTCGGCTTCTCCGACGACCGCAATAATCGGTGTTTTTGACAGCGACAATTCACGGATTTTATACTGGACTTTTTCATTCCGTAAATCTGTGCGGGCACGGACGCCAGCCGCACGCAATTCGGCCACAACATCGTTTGCATAGTTGTCATATTTTTCAGACACAGGAATTACAACCACTGGTTCCGGTGATAACCATAGCGGCAAATGCCCACCAGTTGATTCCAATAATATGCCGGCAAACCTTTCAATAGAGCCATATACCGCACAATGCAACATAAGTGGCCTGTGTTTTTGATTATCCGCACCAACATATGATAAATCAAAGCGTTCGGGCAAATTCATATCCAATTGGATTGTACCACATTGCCATATTCGCCCGATTGAATCTTTGATGTAATTATCAATCTTTGGGCCGTAAAATGCGGCATCGCCCTCTTCCACTGTATAACTCATATTGTTTTTATCCAGCGCACTTTTAAGTGCGGCCTCTGCCTTGTCCCAAATTTCATCAGAACCTATTCTGAATTCTGATTCCGGACGAGTGGCCAATTTCATTGTAATTTCGCCGTCCAATCCAAAATACGAATAAGTTTCTTTTATCATTTTGATAAGTTTGACTATTTCACTTTCCAGCTGTTCTTCTGTGCAATATATATGTGCATCGTCTTGGGTTATGCCACGCACACGCATAAGGCCGGACAAACTTCCCGATGATTCATATCTATGAACTTTTCCAAATTCCGCAACATGCATAGGCAAATCACGATATGATTTTATGCCTTGCGCAAAGACCAGCATACCGCCCGGACAAGACATAGGCTTTACAACAAACACTTCGTCATCAAGTGTTTGCCCGACAAAATTTTTGGACGCATATTTTGCCCAATGGCCGGATGTTTCCCACAGACATTTATTCATAACCTCTGGTGTGGCGATTTCGGTATATCCCGCTTTTTCAATTATTGCACGTTTCAGATCTATGAATTTCCGGAAAAAGCGAAGTCCCTTGTCGTGCCAAAAAACCATGCCCGGCGCATATTCAGATTCAAAGTGGCACAGCTCCATTTCACGGCAAAGACGACGATTGTCTCTTTTCGCAGCCTCTTCCATTTGGTGCAGGTGTGCATCCAATTCTTCTTTGGTTAAAAATGCATCAACATATACACGCTGCAACATTTTATTCTTTGAATCGCCCCTCCAGTATGCGCCCGCAACAGAGCGAATCTTAAACGCATCACGTGGTAATTCTTTGGAATTTTCAACATGCGGCCCACGGCACAGGTCGGTAAAATTGCGGAATTTATAAATGGTGACGGTGTCGGTGTCAGTGTCGGCAATGTCATCAATCCATTCCAACTTTAATGGTTCATTTTGAAAAATTTCTTTGGCCTCTGTCACCGACACCGACACAGGCACGAATTGTCCCGCACCCTTTATAAGTTCACGCATTTCCTTTTCAATTTTTGGAAAGTCCGCCTCTGTTAAACGATGCGCCATATCAAAGTCGTAATAGAACCCGTTTTCAATCGCGGGTCCGCCGCCGAATTTCACATCCGGCCATAATTTTTGCACCGCCGCCGCCAATACATGCGCCATAGAGTGCCTTATAATATTTATATCCACTGACATAATATGTCCTTTTATATCTTTTATTTTAATTGAATTGATTATAGTGTGATTGTGCACAATGTGCAATATGAAATTACCGCCCAACAGGCGTTGTTGTCGCTGTAAAGATAACAAATGATTTAATCATAACGTGCGTATTATAAAATAAATGCTGGACAAGTCCAGCATTTATTTATGGAACGAAATCTATGATACTTCCGAACAATACGGCGAAGAAAAAGAATATACTTCCCGCCAATACGAACAAATGCCATATCATGTGGCTGTACTTTAATTTCCGCCAGACATAAAACAATATACCGATTGAATACGACAGACCACCGGCAAGCATAAGCCAAAGCGCACGCTCACTCATCACATATATCACCCACGGAAGGACCAACAATAACGCCCATCCCATGGCAAGGTATATAAGCGGCATCCAACGTGGCTGCTTGCGTGGATTCCTTATCTTCATGTATCCACCAAATATGGCCAGCGACCATAAAAGGACAAACATAGGCCATCCAACATGCGGCGGCATATTAACCAATAAAAACGGAGTGTATGTTCCGGCGATTAATCCGTATATGGCAATATTATCCCATACCTCAAACCCCAATTCCGATTTTTGACCAATCATTGCATGTGCAAATGTTGATGCCATATAAAGCGAAATCATTGTTGCGGCAAAAATTGATGTTGAAACCAATGCCCAAATATTTCCATGCGCCCATGAAAATGTGACAAGTATCGGAAGTGCGGCGATGGCAAGCCCTATTCCAATTCCATGCGTTACGATATCCATAATCCATTCAGATTTTGACGGGATTCGTTCCCACCGAAATTGTCCGGCGGCTTTCATAACTTTCATAATATACGATGCACGTGGATTATTTTTGATTGCTCTTTTTTGTGCGCGAACAATCCTGCGCGGTTTTTTGACCGTTGTCATTTTTCCTTCCTTTCGTTGTGCGTCCGACGATAATGATAAATAATAATAATTATCAGACGACTTTTTTAATTCAGATAGTAGATAGTAAATATTAGATAATAAATAATAGATATAATTCAGTACATATCTACTATCTATTCTCTACTATCTATTCTCTATTATCTAAAATTTTTTGGATACGACTTTGAACTCTATCGCTTCCCATAACCTGCATAACACTATATAAATCTGGCGCCATAGTACGGCCCGTTAATGC
Organism: Alphaproteobacteria bacterium; assembly: GCA_009785765.1. Classification (GTDB taxonomy): domain Bacteria; phylum Pseudomonadota; class Alphaproteobacteria; order Rs-D84; family Rs-D84; genus WRKW01. The sequence continues at coordinate 3,918 of WQVP01000001.1, forward strand.
CACACGCAACGCCATCGCAACATCGCCATTTTTGACGCCCATCTTTTCGGCGATTGCGACAATTTTTGACCACCAAATATCTTTCTGGTCCTTTATATCAAAGGAGTTAAGGAATTCGGAAAATATTTTTTTATCTTCATCTGTCATATCCGGCGACACAAATTTATCATCAAAAAAGTATTCAATTTCGGATAGAGTTTGCGACCAGGTTATAAAATCTTTCCGAATATGTTTTGGATTGTCGCGCTCTATGTTTAATATATTGTGCAGATAATCTGTCCCGCCTTTTTTAATTATATTGTACCACTCTGGCGAATACAACTGCGCCCATGCAAACACAGCGTTAGTAATTTCTAAATTCGCTTCATTCATTTTTGAGATGTGTTCTTTCGCCCACCACTCTAATTTTTTCATGTCAAACAGTGCGCCGGATGTTGGAATTTTTTTCAAACGAAATTCATGTTCCCAAATATTATTAACCTTGCCTTTTGTTTTGTCTTCTTCATAAGATGAATTTAATATATTATAAAGGTATTCCAATACAGCCTCTGTTGGATATCCGTTTTTTATAAAAAAATCAACTGACGACATCGGATCATGACGCTTGGAAAGTTTGCGCTGATTTCCTGTTTCCGCATCTATTGTATCAAGTGTTGATGTATGTGCATATTTTGGCGATTGCCAACCCATCATATCAAACAACTGCTTATGAACTGGAAATGATGACAACCATTCTTCAGCGCGAATAACGTGTGTTGTGCGCATAAAATAATCGTCGCAAAGATGTGCAAAATGATATGTCGGCAGGCCGTCATTTGACTTTATAATAACAATATCATCTGTGTTTTCTGGGAATTCTATACTTCCCCTAATCTCGTCCTTGCAATAAACTTTTTTTTCGTCAACCCCTGGCGAATACAGGCGAATACTTGGCACCAATCCCGCATCAAGTTTTGCGGTTATTTCGTCCGCCGTTAAATTACGATTGCGTGCAAATTCGCCGTAAATCCCGGGGCGAATTTTATTTTTGGCTTGCGATTCACGGATTTCATTCATTTCATCTGCCGTCATAAAACATGGATATGCTTTACCGCCGGCCAATAATTCCGCCGCAACGCTATGATAGATATCCTTGCGCATTGACTGTACGTATGGCCCATAATCACCAGTGCTTATAATTCGCAGCTCAGATTTAGTTTCATCAAATTCATTTGTCATGGAAATGCCTTCGTCTGGCTCCAATCTAAATTTTTCCAACGAGTCTATAATAATCTTTGTTGCGCCCGCAACCTCTCTTGCTGTGTCTGTGTCCTCTATTCTTAAATAGAAAACGCCGCCAGATTGCTGGGCAAGTTTTTTGTTCAACAGCACTTGATAAAGCCCGCCAATATGCATAAATCCCGTCGGACTGGGCGCGAAACGTGTAACCATTGCGCCTTCGCCCAATTGACGATCGGGATAATCTATCTCTAACTGCTCTAATGATTTTTGCGTCCAGTCTGCTGGACGTTGTAAAACACGTGCGATTAAATCTGGTGATAATCCAACTCTGCTCATCTTTGTTTTTCCGTTGCTGTTTTTATATCTTTATATTTTGTGCCGTTGCAATGTGTTGCCAAAAGAACAAGCGATGCGATAATAATTAAAAACCGAATCCGCACCCGGCGCGAATGCGCCGTACGTTTTATATTATTATCAACATCCCGAAGGAAGCCTGCCCGCATGGATATATAGTCCATTTTTTATATTTCTGATTTGCGATTTATGATTTCTGATTTATTATATAACAAATAAAAGGATTATCAAATGAAAACTCTTATTCGCTCTTTTGGTCGGATTCGCGGAAAACCATTATCCACCCGACAGCAATTCTTGGTGGATAATTTATTGCCAATATTAATACCAGCACCAGCCACCAGCCACCAACCACTAATTTTGGAAATCGGTTTTGGCGCAGGCGAACATTTAATGCACGTCGCAAAAAATCATCCAGACCATATAATCATAGGGGCAGAGCCATTTGTCAACGGGGTTGGGTCATTGCTTTCGCAAATTTCAATGATTAAGGATAAGGGATTAGGGATTAGTGTTAATGATATAGTTTTACCTGAATACAAAAATATTCGTATTTGGAACGGTGATGTGCGAGAACTACTAATCACTAATCCCCAATCACTAATCCCTGATTTTGCGTTCCGCAAAATCTATGTGTTGCACCCAGACCCTTGGCCAAAAGCACGGCATGAAAAACGCCGACTTTTACAGGCGGAATTTATCAAAGAGTTATATGAACATCTGGTGGCGGGCGGCGAAATTATAATCGGCACCGACCATATGGACTTACTTGGTTGGATTACGGAACAAATAAATTCTATTCACGACTTACGATTTACGATTCACGACAATCCGCCCGAAAGCGGCATGAACACAATATACAAAGAAAAAGATATGTTCGGCGCACAAACGACAAAGTATATCGTTATAACAAAAGATTAATTCCGCATATTTGCAAAAGTCATAAAGTGCGCAAGCTGTCTTTGACGACCGGTGCCCTCTTCTTCAAAATCTCTCAGAGCATAGTTTTGTTTCCCGTCCGGCAAGAATGAATAAACACGTGGCACATTTGCAATACAATTTCCGTGTCGGTTCACCGGGTTTTCCAACCAGCGCAAAAATTCAGCATACGTTGCACGTTCCATAGTTCTGGTGCCCGGCGCATCGCCATTTATAAATCCACGTTTTGTGCGGCCGCTTGTCATGGCCCAAAATTCATACATGCCGCCAATCGGCACATTTAATATGTCTTGATGCGAAATATCGCCAGAGATAAGGCCGGCTTCCAGCCATCTTCGCCATATAAGACCACGAACATGACGGCCATTCACCGCAAGAAAATTCCCCAACTGGTCGCCTATGGTTTGTTCATCTTTGCCTTCAAATAATGCACGGCCAAACGATGTCAGGTTTCGCACCGGATACCGGTTAAACAATTCTTGAATCATTTCGGCACTGACATTCATCATGCCAACTTCACGTTGAAGACGGCGAAGCCTTGCATTCCTTTCCCGATGATTTCGGCAATCGGCCGCCTCTATCATTTCGGTGCCGGTATTATAAATTGCAGACGCAACGCCCATCATTTTTCCGGGGGAATTTATATTCATCCCAGCACCAACCATGTATGCATAAATAAAGAAAAACGATTCCCATTGAAGATGCCATCGTGCCACATCAAACGCCTGTTCTGTTGTTTTTGGCGGCGTATTTCTGGACACCCGTCGGTTATCCGGCAACAAAGTGCTTCCAAATCCAATAGTCCAAACATTTGCGGCGCAAAGGTATGGGACATGAAGTCCGGCACTATTTGTTTTTATGCCCTCTGGTAATATTAATACACCGATAAGCGTTGGTATCAGACTTTCTATTTGTGCGGCAAATTCGCCATAAGTATTAAATTCTGTTGCTTGATTACGGGCAGACATTCGTTCTTTTAATGAACGGATTCCATCACGAATATTTATATTTGGTTTTTGCATGCCGCCAAATAAAGCCATATACCACATGCCCCAATATAATAAATATGCACTTGCCGTGGGTGCACGCGAAAGTGTCTTTTTTGCAACGTTAAAGGCTGGTATTGCGCCGGCCTCTTTTTCAAGTGCGCCCTGTTCTTTTTCAGATAAACTTTGGAACGTCTTTTCAAGACCCCGCACAATTGGATTATCTATAAACGCCTTTGACCCTATCCACATAAGGGCTTGACGGATTTTATTCAGATCTGAATAGACGCCAAACTTGTTCTTTTTTGTTTTGTCATATATGGCAAGCTGTCTTTTGCTTTTTCGGGAAACTTGTTTAATAGAGCGCCGGGCATTATCACGAAAAACATCGCCCATTGTGGTCTTGTCTTTTAATAATTTCGGATTCTTTGCCATAAGACAATTATATCATATTTTTGACTTTTTTCGTAAATTTTCCCAGTACGCCAATCGCTTTTTTATCTCTCTTTCAAAACCGATTTCTTTTGGGGAATAGTATGATTGCCTTGGCATGTTTTCAGGAAAACAATTTTGGCCGGAAAATCCGTCGGCGGTTTCCGGTTCATATACATAATCTTTGCCGTATCCCAGATTCTTCATCATTTTTGTCGGTGCATTCAGGATGTTTTTTGGTGGCATCAAACTTCCGTATTCCTGTGCAGATTTCCAAGCGGCATTTTTCGCATAATAATTCGCCACAGATTTTGGTGCGGTCGCAAGGTATATCACCAATTGTGTTAATGCAAGATCGCCTTCTGGGGAACCCATGCGTTCATAAACTTGCCAAGCAGAGAGCGCAACCGTCATCGCATTCGGGTCGGCAAGGCCTATGTCTTCAACTGCAAAACGGCAAAGGCGGCGGAATAAATATGATGGGTCTTCGCCATTAATCATCATCCGTGCGACCCAATATAATGCCGCATCAGTATCAGATGCACGAAGCGATTTATGCACAGCGGATATAAGGTTATAATGCTCGTCCCCGGACTTGTCCGAAAGCGGCGCCCGTTTTTGTAAAATATCCCCAAGCCCTTGGATTGATAGGGGCGCATCAATTTTCACATTTGATAAATATTCAATACTGTTAAGTAAAAATCGTGCATCGCCATCCGCCATTTGGCATAAATGTGTTTGTGCATTTTTATCCAAAGGAATCTTTTTACCCGTGAATTTTTCGGCTCTTTTCAGCAGCTCTAAAAGGTCTTCGGATGATAGCGGCGACAACACACCAATATGACAACGTGAAAGCAAAGCATTATTTAATTCAAATGATGGATTTTCGGTCGTCGCACCTATGAATACAACCGTGCCGTCTTCAAGATAAGGCAACAAAACATCTTGTTGAGTTTTATTAAATCTATGAATTTCGTCTATGAATAAAATTGTGCCCTGGCCAATCCCCCGGCTCATCTTTGCAACTTCTATGGCTTTTTTTATGTCCGCTGTACCACTGAACACTGCACTCATCGCAATAAAATCCATATCAGTCGTTGTGGCCAGACTTCGTGCAATCGTCGTTTTACCGCATCCCGGCGGTCCCCATAAAATCAAATTGGAAAGTTTGCCGGACGACACCATTTGGCGCACAATTCCATTATCGCCCAACAATTGTTTTTGCCCAATTATATCATCAATAGTCCGTGGACGCATTTGTTCGGCCAAAGGAGTGTGTGATTGGTGATTGGTGATTGGTGGTTGGTGTTTTTTATTTATAGTTTTCTTCATTTTATTTCAATTTGACTTATATTTTATTTAATATACAATTATTATAAACCAATAATAAAAAGTTGCAACTATGAAAAAAACACCAACCACCAATCACCAACCGCCAATTGCCCCGGGCGACATCGCAACTTTGGCGGCGGCGGCAATGGGCGCAAATCCCGCCCTTTCCATGGAAGACGCTGTACAATCAGCAATGGAAACTTTGCGACGTGCCATGAATATTCAACTATCAGAAAAACAAATCAAAGATTCTGTGCGGGCGGATGCCATCATGTGCTTTGAAGATAGCACTTGGCACACAATGATGCGCCGCTATATAAAACGTAAATTTAATATGACGCCAGAACAGTATAAAATAAAATGGGGCCTTCCGGATAATTACCCAATGGTTGCCAAAGATTATGCAACAACGCGAAGCGCCATTGCGAAAAAAGCCGGCCTTGGAAGGAAATAAAATGACAGACGTAAAAATTAAAGACTGGGGTTATGCCGCATATATTTTTCCGCTTCGTGAAATTGATGGCAAAAAACAAATTATGTTTTTTGTGTATAAAAGCGACTGGCACGGAACACTTGGCGGACGCATTGACAAAGGCGAAGACGCAAGGTCCGCCCTGTCCCGTGAAATTGGCGAAGAACTTTTGGGAGATGTACAATTTATAACCGACAATATGATAGAGGCGCCGGAAAAACACATACGAAAAGTTCCAGAGACTTGTATTGAAAGGCGCCGTGCATATAACGAAGAGCATACATTTTTTGTTGTAAAAATACCGACTGATTTTGAATTAATTCTTAACAAAGAAGACTTGGCCGATTGTCGTATTGAATGGGTTGATATAAAAGAGATAAAAAATCATCCGGATAAATTCCGTGATACAAGAGAGAACGCAAGGTCATTAATTTCATTCTTGGAAAACTTGTAAAAAATCCGCCAAACGGCGGACTTTTTATTTCTGATTAAAATACACCCTGTGTTAAAATCAGAGAAAGAGAAATCAATAATAATGGTGCGGCTGCGCAGCAATTCACAAGGGAGTGTATATAAATACATGACCGGCGAGAATTGCAAGCATGTGTGCCATTAGGATTGATTTATCAAAATAATAAGTTTATCTGTCCGCCTATACGCCACTCGCTCCGCTCTACTTCATAATCAAAAGTTCCAATATACATGGTGCGGCCATATCGTTTTGTTATGCGAGGGCTTATCCAATATCTATCCCAATGCGGGTTCGTAGACTTTCGCCAAGTTGTCCCGATTCCTGCGGCCCAGCCATCACGAATTCGCACATATATTTCTGGTGTTATATCTATGTATGCCATGCCATAGGTGTTATGGAATATCCAATTACTCTGAATTGTGCCGGCCACAGTAAACCCGCCCCATTGACGCCCAATACGTGCGCCTGCAACATATATCATGTCTGCGAACGGAGGTATGTCAATTGCACCGGAGCCTGCGAAATTAAATCCGCCAAACATGTCGGTATGTATTCCATGAACACCAGATGTGCGGTGTGTTAACAAAAGACCAACCCCTGAAAACCCGGAACGAGTGTCATCAAAATTATTCTGCATCCCGATAGAACCAGATATCACAAGATTTCCATTAATCCCATATGAAACAGATTGGTTAAGGACCCACGCCCTGTTTCCAATGGAAAAAGTAGAGCGAGTTAAAAGGTCTCTTGCTTGTTCAAAAAACATTGGATCAGCCGTATCAAGACGAAGCGCCGCATCCATATTCACAGACGACGTCATCGCACGTGCACCGGTCGGCGCCGTATCACCCCATGGATTTGGCTCTGGCCCAAGGTATGATTTTGCCTCTGGCAAAATCAAGAGCACAGAACACAAAGCATAAACAATAGATATTCTTTTCATTTTACTAATCCCTAATCACTAGCACTAATCCCTAGAAATAAAACATTGCACGGATACCGAATGATAAATCTTGGTATGATGAAATATCAGTGTGGCCAACTCTTCCAAAACTTGATACGCCTGGGTTTGTCGCATATGGCGGCGGTCCAGATGTCCATCCCCACATATTTGCAGAATCCGCATTATTCCAAATTGATGCACGGCCATAAAGACTTAATGCGAAACTTGGCGAAACCTGGTATGCAATATTTGCACTTATTGATACTTGGTCATGCCAATCATAATGTCCGAATAATAATTCTGTGCCCAAAGAAATTTCTTTGGTCAGCGGCATAAATGCACCAACCCCAAACTCTGCATTAATTACAAAGTCTGCGTCTTCGTTAAAAGCTATGAATGCGGTATTGCCATTTTCTGTTATGCTCATACCATAGTTTCCATGCTCCCACATTATGCCCCATACTCTGGCCAATCCGTATACTGTGGCGCCGCTGAATATTTTACCAATTCTGCCCTCTGCCATTATTGCGTTTGTGCCGTCGTTCCAATGATACATTGCGGTTATATTACCAATCATGTCGCCTGTATCCATAAATCTATAACGAACACCTATGCCGATATGATCAACGGCGCTGTTACTGTTTCTGTTGTGCCTGTTTGGCCACGGCGAAGTTCTTGGTGCGGTAAGATCTATGTCCAAAGCACTTTCATTCATGCCGAATTTAATATTTCCGATAAGAGTAAGTTCATCTGTAAGACCAAACATAATATCTTGTCTTATAAATATTTGCGAAGAATCCCATGATCCGTGGTCGCCATGTACCCATTGCATAGTATCCGGAGTTGTACCCAAAAATGCACTGTTAACACTTGGAATCCGCCAATCAAAAGTTGTTTGTGAATAACCAATATTTGTTATAGCGCCCAGACGGCCGGCGGCCGGTTGCCAAAACGGATGCGCCAATGGCATGTCGCCGGAATGCGCCGCTGTACGAGCGGATCTTTGCGTTGCTTGTCTTTGTTGCACTGAATCACGTTGCACGGTTGGCGGTACACCTTGGCCACGTGCACCCTCTTCCATACGTGCACGATTTTCCGGTGTCATATAAAACATGCTCGGCCCCTGTTCTACGACAATCGGCGCCGTAGTTCCACGGGTCTCAAATTCACCAATATTAATATTATTTACCACTCGCACGCCTGGTGTGCCAATAATTGTGGATGCTCCGTGAAATCCGTCGCCCGCACGGCCATGACCGCCGTGTGCAACAACATTTTGATTAAACGTTGTTGCGTGCGCCGTGCCAACCACAGCCATCAAAGCAAACATAGAAATTCCGACTTTAAATCTATTCATTTGAATACCTTTATTTATATATAAAGAATTATATCATAAAAAGGTAAAAGGTAAAAGGTAAAAGGTAAGAGGTTTTAAGTAAACGCCACCTCTTACCTTTTACCTTTTACCTGTGCAAATAAATAATTAACAACCCCCGCAACAGTGATACCGATTGCGGCGCCGGCTATGACGTCTGATGGCCAATGGGCGCCGCCTGCGATGCGGGCAAAACCTGCAACAGCGGCGAAAACCCACAAATAAAACCTATATTTTGGAAACAAAAATCCAACCGACACCAAGGCTGCAAACGTTGCCAAAGTATGTCCGGATGGAAATGAATTAAACACCCATTCTGTTGATAGCGGATAGAATCCGGTTTTGCCAAATGCCTCCCACATAATTGGGCGCATACGGCCAACAATTGTTTTTAAAACACCGCCAACGGCGCCCGCCAAAATAACCGATGACAATACATATAAAGACGTTATATTTATTTGTTTAATTGTTTTATTTTTTATTTTTTTAAAACCGCCAACTATGCGTAAAAATGCGGTTGTACCGAATGCGATTGCGGATGCCAAAACCCAAAATTTAAAGCTGGAAATATTTGACATGACACCCGTCCACTCGCCGCCAAACGTGCGGAATGCGCTGAACACAGGTTTATCCAGAAACATCATAAATATAATTATTGTTGCGACAAAGATGCCGGTAAAAAGTATAAATTTTTTTAAATTTTTGTTTTTCATTTTTTACCTTTGTGTTTTCCTCTCTCGTAAGGGGAGAGGAAAAACAGTACCGCAAGGCATTTTGAATTAAAATCAAATTTCTATTCTATCCAGATTGCGGCGGTGTTTGCCTCGCCTGGTCCACCAACCGGAATCATAACCCGGGCATTACGCATATATCCACGGTTAACGGCGTGATCATCCGCAGTCGGTGCGGCAAGCTGTGATATTCGGTTATTACTCATATTCACTCCACCCGAATCAGCGCCAACATGCACGGCTCCTTGAACAACAAGTCCGCTTGTAACAACTGTGTCGTTTCCAGAAGCTATAACAATATTTCCGCCAGAATTAAGACTTATCATATTGCCAACTTCGTATCTTTCTTCAAGAACAAGGTTTCTTCCGCCGACTATATGTGTCGTGCCGTCTGAGCTTGACTGAATATTTATGTCTTCGCCCATATTAATTGTTGCGCCTTCGGTGGCCTGAATAGAAATAGGTTCCCCAACATCAATATGCGAGCTCTGTGCACGAATCCGAACCTCCTCCCCGCGCATAGCAACATCGCTCCAGTCTACAAAAATATACCCGCCGGCACCTTGGACTGTAACTGTTTCCGGTGCGAATATCACAGCTGCATCTTGTCCTTGCAGCCTGCTTGACTCTGGCATAACTATATTTCCCGTCAATGTACCACCGGACAGAGGCAAAAAGTCGCCGGTTGCGCCAACATCTATGTTTTCAATTGCCGCCTGCATAGTACGTAAATTAACCGCATCTTGATCATCTTCTGGGTCTGCAAGACCAACTATGCGGACATTGGTGTTGCCTGCATCTAAAACCACATTACTTCCATGGCCAGGGTTTAAAAGAATATCACCCAGAGGTTGTATCACAGTATCGCCTTCTGCATTAAAGATAATCTCTCCCTGGCTATTAATGACAACCCGCTCGCCATCAATGACCGGCTCCCAGTCCTCTGGCGCGATAATCGTACCCGTCATTGTACCACCCGACAGAGGCAAAAATTCACCGGATTCAACCGCTTGGCCAACAACATAGTGTACATAATCTTGGGATGCTATGCGGGCATGGGCGACGCCGGTCGCAAACAATGCAACCACTGATGTTATCGCCGCAATACTTTTAAAATTATTTAACCTTGCAAACATTTATTCTCTGTTTTTACTTTACAAAAATTTTTACGAATCGGTCAACC
>WQVP01000002.1 GCA_009785765.1 Alphaproteobacteria bacterium
CAATGCTATGCGCCGTGAATTAATTGATATTGGTCAAAATATTACAGATTCCGCATTTACCGAAGACTTGGATAATCCGGTTGCATCACAAATTGAAATGGCGGAAAAGAAACTATATGACCTTTCTGCAAATACTGAAACACGTGAGTCATCTGACCTTGGGCATGCATTAAAGTCTGCGCTTGCACAGGCAGAAATTGCATACAAAGCAGGGGGCGGTCTTTCCGGTCTTACCACTGGGTTTCGTGATTTGGATAAATCATTATCCGGCCTTCATGGCAAAGAATTAATAATTATTGCGGGACGTCCGGGTATGGGTAAAACGACGTTTGCGCTTAACCTGGCGTTTAATGCGGCGAATGCGATTTTAAACAAAACCGCAAACGATGGATTCAAAGGCGGTGTTGCATTTTTCTCATTAGAGATGGCGGCGGCACAATTGGCATCCAAGGTATTATCAGACCAGGCTGACATCCCAGGCAAAGCTATGCGTGATGGAAATCTTAACGACGTGGATTTTACAAAAATGGCGCAATATACGGACGCTCTTTCACGTGTTCCATTGTTCATAGACGACACGCCCGGACTTTCAGTTCCGATGCTTCGCACACGTATGCGTCGTCTTTCCCGTAAAAATGGCGGGCTTGCCTTGGTTGTGGTGGACTATCTTCAATTGATGCAGGTACCGGGCGGCGGTCGCAGAAACGACAACAGAGTTAACGAATTAACCGAAATGACACGTGGTCTTAAAATGTTGGCCATGGAAATGAATGTTCCAATTATTGTTTTATCACAGCTTTCGCGCGCTGTTGAATCACGTGATGATAAGCGTCCGATGTTATCAGATTTGCGTGAATCTGGATCTATTGAACAAGATGCGGACGTTGTTATGTTTACGTATCGTGATGAATATTATTTGGAAAACCGTAATCCAAATGAAACAGTGGGCTCTGCATTTAAAACTCAAAACTCACGAAGCGAGGATAGATCAGAAAACTTTGAAAAAAGATTGGCCGAATCACGCAACAAAGCAGAGATTATAATTGGCAAAAACAGACACGGCAGAACCGGTAAAGTTCATCTTATGTATTTTGGTGATTATTCACGTTTTAAAGATGATAATACCTGGGTAAAACCAATGCCCGAAGATATTCCGCCGGCGGATGCACCGACCTATGTATCCCAGCAGACCCCGAACGTGGAAGATTTGCCGGATATGGATGCATAATAAAAAAATCGCCTGTTGGGCGATTTTTTATTATCTCATATACTTCAAAACCATAATTCCAATCAGGATAAATATCGTCATGGACAGCATGGCGGCCTGATACGGGGCGCCGAACGCGATTAATCCGGCCCAGGCCAGCGGCCCTATCATAGATGAAAACCGATCAAAAATTATATAAAATGAAAATCCATACCCCAGGTTTTTTGTGTCCAATTGCGTACTTATGTAAGCACGAGATGCCGCCCAGCCAGCACCAATGGACAGGCCAAGCGCAACGGCAACACCAAAGAAAAATGGAATGCTGTACGTTAATGCAACAACGGGGATTATAATTAACCATAAATATAAAATCGCAAAAAGACACCGGCGGATTCCAACCCGGTCGCCTATAAACCCTATGATTAATGCGCCGATTGCGATTGCTATCATATTAACAAGCAAAAGAATCGTTGTTAATTCATCCGTCATACCAAGAACTTTATATGTATAAATCGGATAATTATAAGTGATGGTGTTGAGTGCATTAGTATAGAAAAAGAACGCAATTAAAAATGGTGCGGCGGCGGATGCCATTATGAACTTTTTAAATCGTTTGACGTCAAATCCGATTTTAAACTTGGCTGGTTTATTTGTTCGCTTTACGTCCTCACGATAAAAAATCATCATTGGCATTGCCAAAATTACAAATGCAAGTATTGCCGGAATTAGCGGCGCCAATGTTCCGCCACATGCAATCAACGGCAATGAAGCGGCAAGTCCCAGAGCCATACCCGCATTTGATGAAAATTGAAATATGCCGGATGCACGTGCACGATTTTCTTTGTCAGATACATCATTAATTAACGGGTCGCAAAACACGTATGCCAACTGAAAGAAATAATACGCAATGATTAAGACAAAGAATGCCGGCCACGCCATACCCATGTGTGCAAGCAATGCAACAGTCATATAAGATATCGCAACACCAGCGGTTGCAAAGCGCAGCCATGCAACACGATTACCACGTATATCCGCCATGCTTGCCATATTCGGCGCAGATAGTAAAAGCAATACCGCAACCACGACAAAGATTAAATTGTATGCCGCAGATGGCACTCCGCCGTCCAGTACCAGCCAGCGAGAGAAATAAACCAAGAACGTAATAAATACGATTGAATTCGCAAAATTATAAAGCGACCATAAAAAAAGTTTGTTTTTATTCATATTATGACTATAATGCATTCGTCCGATATAGTAAATCATAAATTTAATAGGGATTTACAAAATGAAAAAATATATTGTTGGTGCGCTGGCTTTCTTTTATGCGGCGCCTGTTGTTGCTGATTGGGATTTTCATGCTAATCTTGGGTTAACGACGATTACGTTGCCGCTTTATGCGGGTGATAATAATATTGGTACTGCATTCCTGCCCCAGGTTGATGTACAATACGGTCCATTTGTTTTACATACGTTCCAAGGCGCTGGGCTTTTATTACCATTAGAGTCATCAAGAACTTTAATAGTAAACCCAGCGGTCCGCTGGCGTACGACACGAAACCTTTCCGGAGACCAACGCGATACTTGGGAATTCATCCAAGAAATGCGCCCGGTGGTATCGTTTAATACTATACTTAACTTTGATCCAATATTGTTAAGCGTACGTGTTGCCGAAGGCGTGATAAGCGATAACCGTGGTGCGACTGTGAATTTTGGAATAACATATCGTAATTATATTACAGAGCGTTTGCATTTGACCCTTATCGCAACCGCTATTTATGGTATGCGGGAATATATGCAAACATATTTCGGTATAACACAGCATCAAAGCAACGTATACGGATTTGATGTGCATAACCCAAATGCCGGCTGGCGAAGTGTTGGTTTAACCGCTATGACGAAATATCATATGACGGATAACTGGTCATGGACTATGATGGGTGAATTATCACGTCTTGTTGACGCTGCCGCCAACAGCACTATTGTGCGCGAGAAAAACCAGTTTATGGTCGGGACAGGCGTGGTAAGGCGGTTTTAATTAAATGAATCTGGTGCGTGCATTTTTATTGTTGTCTTTATGTGCCGCACCAGCTTTTGCAAGCGCAAATGACGCTATGCGCCGCCAAACAACAATTGGTGCGTTTGGTATAATTGTTCCACAATTTGAAGGCTCTGCCCGGTACAGGTATTTTTTAATTCCAACAATTGATTTTCAATATGGGCCATATTTTATATCTATGATGCGTGGCATTGGTTTATCTTTGCCGTTAAATGAATCCCGAACTTTGATTATAACGCCCACCGTGCACTTTCGCCGAAAGCGTGATTTAAGTACAGACTTTGATATTGGGAATGATGCGACAAGTATTCGCCCAACAGCGAATATTGAATTAATGTATGCCTTTGCGCCAGGGTGGGCATTGACTGCACGCATAACCGAAGGCATGGCAAGCGATAATTTCGGCATGGTTTTAAATACAGGCGTGCGCTGGGGCACACGTTTGACAGATGATATTATGTTCAGCATGTTTGGCGGCATAGCATTTGCGGACAAGAATTATAATCAATCATATTTTGGAATTAATGCAAGCGAAGCGATGCGATATGGTCTTTTGCCGCATTCGGCATCCGCCGGACCGAAAAATATTTCCGCCGGTTCGCATGTTCGTTATTCTTTTACACAAAATTGGTCGCTTGATGTGATGGTGCGAGTGCACAGACTCTTGATACCATCCCCATTAATAGAACAAAAGAACCAGATTATTATCGGAACGGGTGTAAGTTATAGGTTTTGATCCGCTATGTCTTGAACTTGATGTTCCAATTTGGAACATCAAGTTTTCATATTGCACAAAAACACCCCTCCAAAGGAGGGGAATAATTTGGCTCGGGTGGTAGGATTCGAACCTACGACCAAAAGATTAACAGTCTTCTGCGCTACCGCTGCGCCACACCCGAATGCTGGGCAATAATAACGCATTATTTTTCATTTTGCAAGAAATTTTTAACTGGCTCAATATAAGTTCCCCTCCTATGGAGGGGTGGCGCGTCAGCGCCGGGGTGGTCTTTAACAAGCTTGTCACAAGACCACCCCGCCCCTTCGGGGCACCCCTCCACAGGAGGGGAGCTTAAACTGAGCGATTTATTTTCTTACCCATCAATTTTCGCAATTCGTCCGAATATATAAATCATGTCTCGGGCGGCGTGTCCATCGGCGCCCGAAAGCGTGGGGTCATTGTTGGCAAGTTCAAGCGCACGTGCGGCGGCAAGTTTAAACAAATCCCTGTGTTCACGGTAATCAACAAAGTAATAAGGCACCCAGCCATGTTGACGAGTTCCAATCATTTCGCCCGCACCACGCATAATTAAATCTTGTTCGGCGATTATAAATCCATCATCAGTATTTACAAGAACATCCAAGCGTTGTTCTCCGTTTTCTGTTAACCTTTCACCGTGCAAAAGCACGCAAAACGATTGTATGTCTGATCGTCCAACACGGCCACGTAATTGATGTAATGCAGAAAGTCCAAATTTTTCCGCATTTTCAATAATCATAATTGTTGCATGCGGCACGTCTATGCCGACTTCTATGACAGATGTTGCGACCAATAATTTTATCCGTCCATTTGGATCGGCAAATTGTTCCATAACTTTATCACGTTCCTTTTTATCCATTTGTCCGTGGACCAGGCCGACTGCATCATCAGGCATACGTTCACGTAAATAATTATAACGTGTCTCGGCAGCCATAAAATCCATGTCTGGGTTGTCCACGACCAATGGGCATACCCAAAAGACTTTTGCGCCAGAGTTTATTTGTACTCTGGCACGTTCGGCAAGTGCGGCAAGTTTTGATGTCCCAAGCTTTGTTGTTTTAATTGGTAATCGGCCAACCGGCTTTTCATTTATAATTGAAATATCCATGTCGCCATAAATCGTCATAGAAAGCGTCCGTGGAATAGGGGTGGCGGATAATGCCAGAAAGTCTGGATTGTTGCCTTTGCCGCATAATGCCGCACGTTGTGCCACGCCGAATCTGTGTTGTTCATCAATTATTACCAATCCCAAATCTTTGTATACAACATCATCGCTGAAAAGTGCATGGGTGCCGATAACAATGCGTGTGCGTCCGGACTTTAATGAAATTAATTTTTCCGTGCGGGATTTACCCTTGTCCCGGCCGGTTAAGATATCAACATGCACACCCAAAGAATCGCATATTGGTTTTATCTTTGCATAATGCTGTTGAGCAAGTGTGTCGGTTGGCGCCATTAATGCGGTTTGGATTTTGCATTCGGCCGCATTTAATGCCGCAGCAAGAGCAACGATTGTTTTTCCGGACCCCACATCTCCTTGGACCAGGCGAAGCATAGGTTCCGTGCGTGCCATATCGTTTTCAATTTCTG
The DNA here is from genome assembly GCA_009785765.1 of Alphaproteobacteria bacterium. Lineage (GTDB taxonomy): Bacteria > Pseudomonadota > Alphaproteobacteria > Rs-D84 > Rs-D84 > WRKW01. Next base: position 5,611 of record WQVP01000002.1, read on the forward strand.
TGATTGCTTTGTTTTGTGCGTCGGTTAATTTAAATGGTAATGATGCATAAAGTTTTTCACGCAACTGTCCGTCGCCTGAAACCATGCGCCCAACTATTCCACGTTTACGTTTTGCACGTGAAAGCGCAATTGCAACTTGGTGTGCGAATAGTTCAGAATAAGCCAGTTTTTGAACGGATTCATTTGTTGGCAAAAAGTCATCGTTTGACTCTGCAAAATGAACTTGTTTAATGGCGTCAAAGAAGTCTTTAATTGCTGGTTGCTCATTGCTTGTTGCTAATTTTGCAAACACTTGTTCTCGCACATTTGCCATAATTTTTTGTGTTAATCCGGCGGAAATCGGATATATCGCTTGGTTTTCTGGGATTTTGTCGGCTGTCTCAACCTTTTCAATAAAGTCTGGATGTGTAATTGATGCGCCGCCTTTGTTATTAAATTCCAATTTGCCGGAAACAATACGCACTTCTCCAATTGGTAATTTTTCCAGCCAGTAATCAAGAAAAGACGCCCCATAAAAATTAATAGATACTGGTGCGTTCATGTTATCACGTGCAAGAACCTGGGTCGGTGTGCGCCGTCCGTTTTTTAATTTTATTCCCGCTTTGTGCGACTCTATCTTTATTTGTATGGTTATAACATCGCCCGCCTGTGCGTTCATAACGCTGTCAATCATGCCACGTGGCTTTACGTATGAGGGTTTATGAAGCAAGAAATCAAGGATGCGCCGTCCGCCCAAAAGGTCGTCAAGGCGTGCCGCCAACACGGGGCCGACACCCTTTATAAACTGTAAATCGGTATTTAAAAATTCAAATAATTCTTTGTTCACAGGGGTATTATAGAATACAGAATACAGAATACAAAATATAAAATATCATATTGATAAATTTTATTCTTTATAGTATATAATACGAAATCATGAAGAAATTATTCTTTATTTTGTATTCTGTATTCTTTATTGCGCTTGGGACAAGTGCCTTTGCGGCCGTGGTTAATAATATTGTGGTGGAAGGCAATCGCCGAATGGACGCAGAATCCGTACGTATTATGGCCGACGTTCGCCTTGGCGATAACATTACCCTTGAACGCAGAAATGAAATTGCGAAACGATTACAAATGTCTGGACTTTTCGCACGTGCGTCTGTTGTGCAAAGTGCGGGCACTCTTACCATAAGTGTATCAGAGTCGCCGGTTGTAAATATGGTCACAATAGAGGGCAACAACAGAATTTCAAATGATGACCTTCGCCGTGAGATTCGTATTCGTGAACGTTCGCCTTTTGATGAATCGGTTATTGGTGCGGACGTACAACGTATGTTGACGCTTTATCAAAGACAGGGTTTCTTTGGCACACAAATTAACCCCAAAAGAATTGATATCGCTGATGGTCGTGTGAACGTAGTGTTTGAAATAACCGAAGGTCATCCAACACGTATTCGCCGGATAAACTTTACGGGCAATCGGTATTTTTCTGGACGCCAATTGCGCTCTGCTATGCTTTCCAACGAATGGTCAAGATTTCGTCCGATGGCATCTTTTGATACGTTTGACGAAGACAGGATCCAATTTGATCAACATCAGTTAAGGCAATTTTATATGCAAAACGGATTTATTAATTTTCGCATATTAAATGTTTCTGGTGAATTTTCCGCCGACAGACGTTGGTACAGTGTAAACTTTGAAGTGGAAGAGGGCACCCGTTTCAGATTCGGCACAATTGAAATAGATAATCCATTTCCAGATGTTGATACCGCTGATTTGCGCCGACTTGTTGTTGCGCGCTCTGGGCGTTGGTATAATATTGACCACGTAGAAGAGACTATTTCACGCCTGCGCAGTCGTGTTGCAGAATATGGATATGCGTTCATTCACATAGACGTAGTGCCAACATTAAACGAAGAGGCTCGCACTATTGATTTAATATTCCGTATTGCGCCAACCAACAGAATGTATATAAATCAAATTGCGATACTTGGCAACGTGCGTACATTTGATTCGGTTATTGAACACCAATTACAAGTACGCCCAGGCGATCCATTTTCCCGCCAAGAATTGGAACTTGGGCGTCAACGCATGATGCGAACCCGATATTTCAGTGCCGTTGACATGATACCGACACGTATCCCTGATACTAATCTTATGAACTTGGATGTGCGTGTTGAAGAACAGCCCACGGGGGAATTATCCGGCGGACTTGGTTGGTCTAATATTAATGGATTTATGATTGATGCGGGTATTACAGAGAATAATTTTATGGGCCGTGGCCAAACCGTACAACTTCGTGCATCATACGCACAGTTCCAACAACAATTAATGTTTTCATTTACAGAGCCGCATCTCTGGGGTCGTGCGCTTTCGGCCGGATTTGATATTAATTATACAATGTTTAATTATGCAAGACTTGGGTCTATGGCGTATGATCGTGATTCATTTATGGTTGCGGGTCGTCTTGGTTGGCGCCTTACTGAAAACTGGACACAAATGATGCGTTTATCTGCGATGTTTGACCAGAATAGAGATATGCATATAAATGACGGACAGTGGCAGTCTGTGCAATTGTACACTCTTGGTACGACGTTTCGTTATCATAATTTAACGTCTAATTTTCAACAGCAAACGCACACCGGAATTGTTGGAAATCTTTCCATAGCTTATACCGGATTCGGTTCAAGCGAAACATTCATGCGTTATGATGCAGGCATCACAGGACTTTTAAAATTCTTGGATGACAGATGGCAATTGCGGTCTGAATTAAATGTTGGATTATTACAACCCTTGACATCGGATGAATATATATCACGTATGTATCGTTATTTCTTGGGCGGTGAAAGCCTTCGCGGGTTTGCGATTGCGGGTGTTGGTGGCCGTCTTGGTTATTCACATTATGCAACAGGTGGTCTGTGGCGGATACACGGCACAACCCAGGTGAACTTTCCAATATTTATCCCAGATCAATATCAGGTTCGTGGATTTTTATTCTTGGACTATGGTATACTTGGGCGTCCGCCACTTCGCCAATATCAAGAGCTTGCGGCAAGTCAAACCCCGCCGATGGTATTAAACATAGACCAAGATTTGCGTGCAGCATGGGGCTGGGGTGTGTTTTGGAATACGCCTATGGGACCGATGAATTTTTCATGGGGTTATCCGATACGAAGCCATCCGTATGACCGTGGCCAAAGATTTTTGCTAAGCTTTGCCACACAGTTTTAGTTTTTATAAGTGTATAATTTGAATGTCTGGAAAATGCTTTTGCAAGTACTCTGCAACCAGTCGCCTGTGGCATTTATCGGGTGATTTTTCGCTGCACAAAAAACAAACGTCCTGCAAGTTTTGATTTGCGAGTAATTTTTCAATTTGCCGTTCTCCCATCAAATTATTAAACACCTGTTCATATCCCGCCCAATCAATTTCACCATTTTTATATGCATTTAATAATTCTTTCGTGGGGCTAAGTTCCGGCATATATTTGTATTTATTGCCAAGCGCAGATTCTAGATTCGTGCCACTTGCCCACGGCACAAATCGTGCCGCACGCCAGAGACGAATATCAATTACACACGACACATCCGCCCCAATCAACAGCTCCATAAACTGGTTTTGTGTTTTTCCGCTAAAACCGATTGTATGAATTTTCATCAGTACAAGAATACTCCGTTAAGCATTAAATAACAATGATTTTCTTGCATATAATATGGGCGTGCAAGTCCAATTCGGCAATGTGCATATTGTGCGCCGGACACCATTTTGTTTAATTTGTCTGTGCTTTTTGATTTTCTATAAATATCACGAATGTATTTACAACTGACTGCTATGCTGTATTCTTTGTTTGATTGGTCGGTGATTTTTGCACGTAATTTATCACCATCTTTTTTGAATTCTATATTTTGCGCCGGAATTAAAATTGCGCCAAGCGATGCGCACCTTGTGCCGCGTGCGACCCAAGATTTTTCTTTTACTTTGTTGTTGAATATTGATTGAACGTCTTTTGATACGCTATCACGCAATCTGTCGGCAAGCTGTTTGCCCGGCTCAAAAAACTCCTGGACCTTTATAGATTTATAACCAATGTTTACATCTTCTGTACGATGGGGATATTTGCGTGGCTCGTCAAATGGGGCATTCATAACGATGATAGATGAATATTTTGGAATTTGATATTTTGTAAAATATTTGCCGTCAATCATAAGTCGTTTCATTCGGCGCTCGTGTGTGTCCCAGCCGCCTACACAATAACCATCTTTCATTTTTGTAATATCGGATATGATTATATTTGATGGTTTCATAGGTTCTCCTTTGTATTTTTTTTGATAGGTTTAGATTTTTCTTGCAATTTCCGAAACTTTTGTCAATAATGTCAACATTATAAGGCATTAGGCACTAGTGATAATGCAAATTGAACAATCCCTAGTGCCTAGTGCCCTAGGGCGACCAAAGGGAGCAAGCAATGGCACAAGAAGAAATAATTTTTCCAAATAATATTCGGACTATACGACTTAACGCTGGGATGAAAATGACGGCAGTGGCGAAAAAATCAGGGCTTTCATTGTCTGCTATGTCCAAAGTTGAAAAAGGCGTGCGCCGTCTTAATCAAAAACAGCTTTTGACACTTTGCGGAATTTTGGGGTGTAAATTATCCGATATATTTATCAAAGCTGATGACGAAGTTGCCGAACAATGGCAGGCGGAAATGCAACGCAGACTGGACGAAAACGAAACATCTGGCCTTAAAATATTTGGGTCTGGCGTGCGAGTTCTGCGTAAAAAAGTTGGCAAAACTATTGCCCAGGCTGCCAAAGATGCCAAGATGACATTATCTGTTTATCATAAAATAGAGGTTGGGCAACGTGAACTATACGAAGACGAAGTTGCAGATCTTGCACGTGCGCTTAAACACACGCCTGAAACTATGTTTAAAACAATCGCAGAGCTTTTTGAAAAAGGTGAATTAACAAAACAAATTAAAAAAGTTGGCGAAAAAGTACGAAGTGTTTTAACGCCAAACGCATCCGCTTCTGGTATGGATTTGTCCGGCGCAATTTATGGTGCGAATATTTATGATTCTGCTCGTAAAAAACTGGTGCCTGTATTTGGTGTGCCGGGCGATAAAAATATTACGTTTAAAAAGTCTGATGAAAAAATGATAGTGTCGCCTGTAAATCTTGAAAACAATGTCGGCATGTATGCGATTATTCCAAATGTAAAACGCATGGGCACTATGTTTCCGTCCCGAACCTATTTGTTCGTAGACCCAGATACAGTTGCACAACCTGGGGATCTTGCAATTCTTTTGTCCGAAGACTTTGAAAAACTTGGGCTTGGGGAAAAGACCGGCGCAAACGTTGTTATGGTTCGTGAAGATGCCAAAGGCAAATTGTACGGCCAAGTTGCCGGCCCAGATGAAAAAATCGCAATACAAAGCGTCGCTGGAAAATTGCACAAAGTGGTACAGATTGTTATAGAGTAACTAGTCACTATAAGCGACCGGAGGGAGCGCAAATGAAAGAATCAACAAATCAAATCGCTGTGCGTTTAATGAATCTATATCGTGCGGCGCATGTCATAGATGGCGGATGGGCGGCCGTGAATCCTGTGCTTGTCGCCGAGGGCGGGGATGCGGTTATCCAAGAGATAAAAAAATTACCGACCGGCGAAATGTTGGCGATGCATATATCTGAACTTCGTGCTGGTAAAATACCTATGGATTCGGTAAATCCGGAACTTTTGCCGTATGGCGGAATGATGGGAGTGCATTTTGCAGAACTTGATGCGGACGCACGATTTGAAAATAATGATCTGGATTCATTAATCGCAGAGCTTGAAAAATTTACACCAACTTTGGAATCCATAGAGCGTATTAAAAAATTACCATTTGTGTTACAGTTTGGCGATCGTTGGACTATGGGTGTTCGTGATGCTCTGCACAGTCGGCCGGAATTTGCCGCACGTTGGAAAACAGTGCATGACACCGCACGTGCGTATGAATTATGGGACAGAGCGTCTGACGTGTTATCATGGCAACCAACCGAGAGAATCCGTGCAGAGGTCCAGGCCGATTTGCCAGAATACGAAACATATTTGCCGATGTTTGAGGATGCGGGGATGGAATTACTTTCCAAATTACGCACCTATGTTGCAAGCGTTTAAAAATTCCGCCATACGGCGGATTTTTTATTTGACGTATGCCTTGAAAATCCCCTATAATCCAGAAAAAGGGAGAACCATAAAATGAAACAATTTTTGGCTGTGGTTTTTGTCGGGTTAATGCTTGCCGGTTGTGGTCAGATTTATGACCGCACTCCTGTTGGTATTGGCTGGGGCAACGATGAATTAAATTTATCCCCGTGCGCATGTTTGCGTGTGTTTATGGGATAGGGGCAAACGCTTTGCGTTTGCAGGTAAAAGGTAAGAGGTAAGAGGTAAGAGGTAGGTGGATTAAGAAAATACCTATTACCTATTACCTATTACCTATTACCTGCTCGCGAGTGGAACGAGCGAGAGAGATGAATTATCCAAATAACTTTGATACACCTGTATTTCCAGAGGCACGAAAAATTGCATTTTCGCGTGCTTTGACTATTTGGTATTTTATGGCTTTTTTTTCTATTATTGCGTTAAGTGTTTTTTTA
>WQVP01000003.1 GCA_009785765.1 Alphaproteobacteria bacterium
GCAATTGCCAGATTTTTATTAAGATTGGTACATTTTCTGGTTGGCTGTGCGCAAAGCCTTGGCTGCACGGGCACGGTCAACTTTGTCTTTAAAGTTCAACATTGTTCGGTATGGATTTTCACCGGCAAGAATCTCTTTCACGCCAATCTCCATCCATTTACGACCAGATTTAAATGTTGCCGCCGCAACCAAGGCCACCGAAAAGAAAGGTATTGCAATACCAGCAATAACAACCAACGCCACATTTGACCCAATGCGGAATATTTTAACTGCACGTTTTGATTGTTCTGGATTTAGCACGCGCAGATTATATAAAGGCCGGTTGCTTTTGTCAAACGCTTTGGCTATAATATGACAAAGGAGATTTTATGAAGAAAATTGCCGTTATAACTATGCTTCGTAATGACGAATTCTTTTTGGAATTATGGGCGAAATATTATTCACGTGAACTTGGTGCTGAAAACTGTTATGCGCTTTTTGATGGCACGGACCAAAAGATTCCCGCATTTGCAAAAAAAATAAATACCAAAAAATTTGAACGCAAAGAAGAGTCAAGGACCAAAGGCGATAAAACCCGTGTCAATCGCATTAATGATTTTGCAAATGATTTAATGAAAAACCACGGATATGACATAGTAATTGGTACGGACGTGGATGAATTTATTGCGGTGGATCCGGATTTAAAAATGAGCCTTCGTGAGTATTTATCAAGCGTGCCGCAAAATCGTACGGCCCTATCTCCGCTTGGGCTTGACCTTGCACAGCACCTGACATTGGAAAAACCGTATGATGCAAAAAAGACCATGTTATCACAACGAAAATATGCATTTATATCAACCAGATTTACCAAATCATCAATTATGTTAAAACCGGGAAGATGGGGAAGTGGCTTTCACCGCATGAACGGAAAAAATTTCAAAATTGATCCGAATTTATATTTGTTTCATATGGGGTCGCTTGACCATAAAATGTCCATTGATAAGATAAATTCCGACAACCGTGATGCATCGTGGAAAAGCCACAGAATGCGCCGCACGATGGAAAATTTTAACCTTATTACAAATTCAACGGCACGTGATTTTGCAATTACAAAATGTGCCCGACGGATACAACAAATTGCACGTCCGCCATATTCATGGAACAAACCATTTATGTTTGGCATTAAATGGGTGGTAAAAATTCCAAAACGGTTTGAAAAATTGTTTTAAAAAAATCCCGACGAAAGTCGGGAATTTTTTAATCTTCACTCTCTTCCTGAGTATCTGGGCCCGTGGTCATCTCTTCTGCGATACCTGCGGATTTTGCCATGATTTTATCCAGCAACTCTTTTTGCATTTCTGGATTATCTTTCAAGAAATTACGTGCATTATTTTCGCCTTGGCCTATTCTTGTAGAATTATAAGAATAGAAACTTCCCGCCTTTTCAATAAACCCAAGCTTTACGCCCATGTCAAGAATCTCTGATGTTCTTGAAATGCCTTCGCCGTAAATAATTTTAAAATCAACGGTGCGGAACGGTGGCGCAACTTTGTTCTTTTGAACTTTGACACGTGTTTCGTTTCCGATAACATCTTCTTTGTCTTTGATTGCGCCAATGCGACGAATATCCAAACGTACCGACGCATAGAATTTTAACGCATTACCGCCAGAAGTTGTTTCAGGCGACCCAAACATAACGCCGATTTTCATACGGATTTGATTAATAAATATAAGAAGAGTATTTGAACGAGAGACAGAGCCCGCCAATTTCTTTAATGATTTTGACATAAGGCGTGCTGTCGTGCCCATATAATTGTCTTCAAAATTCCCTTCTAACTCTGCCTTTGGGACAAGCGCCGCAACAGAGTCCACAACCACAACATCCACAGCGCCAGATGAAATAAGAGTGTTCGCAATTTCCAATGCTTGTTCGCCGGATTCTGGCTGAGAGATTATAACATCCTCTACTTTTAATCCCAGCTTTTTCATATAGCTTGGGTCAAGTGCATTCTCTACGTCAATATACGCAACAGTGCCGCCTTTCTTTTGTGCCTCTGCGCACGCATGAAGTGCAAGCGTTGTTTTACCAGATGACTCTGGTCCATAAATTTCAATAATACGGCCACGTGGATAACCACCTATGCCAAGCGCAATATCAAGACCCAAAGATCCTGTGGAAATCGCCTCTATATTTTGAACAGCCCCATCACCCATAGACATGATTGCATCTTTGCCAAATTCTTTTTTGATTTGTGCCAATGCCGCTTCTAGTGCTGGCGAAACATTTCCGCTGCTTTTTACAACTTCTTTTTCTGTTTTTTTGGGCATGATTTTTCTCCTTAAAGTAACTAGGAACTAGGAATTAGGAACTAGTATTATTTGCTATATAGTTATAGCAAAATCTTAATGTTAAAAGCAATGAATTTATTATATGAAAAACCACCAGTTCCTAATTCCTAGTTCCTGGTTGCTGGTTATTTTTTAAGCACAAACAGGCCTGCAAAAATCGCAACCGCACCGGCCAACAGCAACACAACCGATGTTGACCCGCTTGCAAATATAAGTGCGGCGGCAAGCATAGGCACTATGATACGAGATGTGCTTGTTGCGGTTCTATATATGCCCATAAATCTTATTCTTTCGGCCTTTTTTGCCGCATCAAAGAATGGCAAATCACGCATAGGCTCTATGAACGCACCCGCCAAATGCCATAAAACAAATATAGCAAGCAAAGTATACCCATCCGCAAAACTTGCCCATAGTGCAAACATTCCATATATTAAAAACGCAGTACTGAGTATTATTTTTTTGCCGTATTTTTTGGCCAATCTGCCGGCCGGCTGGGCAAGCACTATATACGGAATAATCATAAGTGTAATAAGCACGCCCAAAGTTTGTTCAATAGACAATCCAAACAACGTAGTGTTATTTTGAACCACCATAATTGGCACATAAATTGTTCGGATTACAACCAAAGAAAAATCGCTGAACATTACAATGTATGCGCGAATAAATGATTTTCGCCTGAAAAATAATATGATATTTATCCACACCGATTTAAGTGTGCGACGTGCACGTATTGTCGTAAACTTTTTTGTCTGTTGCTTTATCCGCATCTTTGTGAAAACAAAAAGTGCCATAAAATAAAGTGCCGCAGATAAAAAGAATGGCGTCCGAATACCGAATTCTGAGGCAACCGACAGTGCAATAATCGGCGCCGTCAAAGCGCCAAGGTTTACAAAAAACCAACGACGTGCGTTAAGTTTCTCCATGCCAACACCATGCGCAAAGTCCGCCATAAAAAGCGGCACCAACAGCCCCAACATTACCTGAAACGCACCAGATACCAAGTCAATCGTTATAAACGTTGGTGCGGCAATTGGAAAGGCCATCATAAAATATGAAAGCGCAACTATTAAAAGCGATGTATGAAGCAAAGGTGCCTTTGCAAACCTTTTAAATACTTCGGATGCAAAAATAGTTATAAACGCCATCAATGCAAAATAAAACGAAACATACATTCCGACAAGCGCCGGGTCTCCAAAGATATCAAGGAGTACAAGCGAATAAACAGCGCCAATTATAGATCCTGCAAACCCTGTAAAAAAACCCAGATTTGCAAACGAAAATCCGGTTACTTTTTTATGATGGGAAATATATTTATCACTCATTGCATTCGCTATTAATTATTCATTAGATTATTAAAAACTCTTTCATCCGAGAGTATTTGAACAGCAATTGCCATTGCCACCGCATCTTCGTCTGCGCCGGATGCAATTTGCGGACAGCCACGACGAATTACAGAAGCGTCTATGTCTTCGGCGTTAAAGTCCCTTGCGCCAAAATCATTATTTATAACGTTTACGAAAAATGCGCCTTGTTGTTCTTCGCTTCGTATATTGGACAGGCAAACAATTGGAAAAAATCCACGACCGTCCAAATCACGACCGCTTTGTGTTTTTATTATGCGGTTCATAACTTCCAAAGCGCCGCCGTTATTTAAATTTATTCGTGTGGCCAATCTTGCACGTCCCGCCGTCGGTGTTCCGATAACAACCGCACGCCCATGTTCGTGCATTGCGGCGGCGATGGCTTCGCCCGTGCCACGGGTTCCTGTGGACACAACAACCACAACCCGTGCATTTGTTATAGAGTTTGCGCCCGGCACAATTTCGGTTTCTCTGTGAGCAGTTTCAACGCTGCGAAGAACCGGAAGGCGGCCTATGAAAAGACCGGCCAATTTTGCCGCAGCGCGTTCATCATCACCGTGCGCCGTACGCATATCCAAAATAATTCCAGATGGATTAAACCTTTGAATTGCTTCGTTAATAATCTGTGCGCTGTTATCGGACACTCTGTTTACAACAATTTCCAAAATAGGATCACGCCAAATAACATCTGCGTCCGTTATAATAACTGTGGCACGGCGAAGAGTAATATTACGGTCGCCAGACGCATTTAAAACACGAACACGAATCGTTCCGCTGTTAAACCCTGCGAATGCGGCAGCAACTTCGCCATCTTGCATATCGCTTGTCCGTCGGCCGTTTATTGCGGTTATTAAATCACCGCCTCTGATGCCTTGCTCGGCTGCAACAGAACCACTAAACACACCCGTCACGCGGAAATTTCCACGTTCATCCATTATGCCCTCTATGCCTGCACTTGTTAACAGTCGCCCGTCATTTGCAATTTCATCACGAAGCGAAAATATATATCGCCCATCTTGGTCAATTCCCGCCATCAATGCGCCAACGACAAGGTTAAATAAATCACCATCGTTTAATCTTCGTATTTCTGGGATGTGTTCACGAAGACGCACTATCATTGCGGTTGTGATTTGGCCAAAGGCCGCCCAATCTCTGTCCGATGGCCTGGGCCAATTTCCGATTATATCGCCTCTGAAAACCAAGACTGCACGATTTCCAGTCAATGCAACATGCGCATCTGGATGAACTTTGTCAAGCGATTCCAGCGCAATACGTATATCACGCCCGGCCCAATTTACCGCATCAAGACGTTCATAAATATCGGCAAAAACGGCGGATATTTCAAATACATTTATACCTTGTTGGATGGGATAGCGTTCGTCAAAAAGAGATGCTTGCGCCAAAGGCGCAACCAAGAGAAAAAGTGAATAAGTGAATAAGTGAATAAGTGTCTTCACTTTTACATTCTTAACAAAATCGTTTATTAATATAGTCATTTTTTCACTCTTTCATTTATTCACTTTTTCACTTCATTTTTCTTCCCGCAGGCTGAAATTCAACAACAGAGCATTTGATATAAATATACTTGTAAGAGAGCCAAGCACAACACCAAATATCATAGCAATCGCAAATTCACGCAACATCGCACCACCGAACAAATAAAGTCCGAACATACACGCAATCGTTGTTGATGACGTGATAATCGTACGAAGCAACATTTCATTTACGGACAAATTAATAACCTCTGCCTTTGGCATTTTATGATACTTTTTAAAGTTTTCATCAATACGATCAAAGTTAACAACCTTGTCATTCGTTGAATATCCAATCGCCATCAATATAACCGCAATCGCTGTCTGATTGAATTCAAGACCGACCAACGAAAAGAATCCGAACATAACAACAAAATCCAAACACAATGTAATGAACGAAGAAGTTGCATAACCACCACGATAACGTATCCATATATAAAGACTCATCAATATAAATGCGAAAAACACAGCCATAATACCGCCGCGGATAAGTTCGCCGCCAATTTGTGGTCCGACAATCTGTACTTGTTCAAATGTAACACGATCGCCCAAAGTTGTGCGCAAATCAGACAGCAAACCTTGTTGCTCTGCCTCTGTGGAATCAGCCGCCAAACCAACACGTATAACCACGTTCCCAGTATCCCGCATTTCTTGTAATTCTGGCGAAAACTGGGCCAATTCTGTACGCATACGATCAATGGTAAAATCTCTGTCAACCGTTGCAACTTCCAGTGATATACCACCCGAAAAATCAATGCCGTAATTAAGTCCACGCACAAAGAACGAGCCAATGGACGCCGCAATTAACGCCGCCAAACACACGTATGCAATATGTCTGTATTTTATAAATTGTATATTAAACTTCATGTTTGCTCCTTTGTCGCAAACCGTGACCGTGACGGTGTCCGTGACTGTAAATTAATACTGACACTGACACTGACACCGTCACGATTTTACATATCCTATTTTTCTATTCTGTCCGCCCATATACATATCAATCATTACACGTGATAACAATATACATGTGAAAAGTGTTGTTATGATACCGACCGATAGTGTAACCGCAAAACCACGTATTGGACCTGCGCCAAACTGGAACAATACAAGCGCCGCAATAAGCGTGGTCAGGTTTGCGTCAATAACTGTTTTCATCGCACGGTCAAACCCGACATCAATTGAGCGAAGCGCCGATGCACCGGTTCGTAGTTCTTCACGAAGCCTTTCAAACTGTAATACGTTTGCGTCAACCGCCATGGCAAGAGTAAGCGCAATACCCGCAATCCCAGGCAAAGTCAAAGTCGCACCCATAAACGCCGACACGCCGACAATCATCATCATATTGACTATCAATGCTATGTTCGCAATCATTCCAAATTTGCCATATATTAATATCATCGCAAACATAAGGAACAAAACACCTATAACCGTGCCGATTGCGCCCGCACGAATTGTATCGGCGCCCAAAGATGCACCAACCGTCCGCTCTTCAACAATGGAAAGCGGCGCAGGAAGCGCACCAGAGCGCAAAAGCACCGCCAAGTCATTCGCAGATTGTACGGTAAAGTTTCCAGAAATCTGACCACGGCCGCCTGGGATAGGCTCTCTTATAACGGGTGCACTTAACACCATACCGTCCAAGACAATTGCAAATCTTACACCAACGTTTTCCGTGGTAAGACGTGCAAAGCGACGTGCGCCAACACTGTCAAACACTTGGGTTACAACCGGCATTCCGTGTTGATCAAATGAACTTTGCGCATCTGTTAATGATTCGCCCGAAACCTCTATGCGTGAAAACACAGCCACCAATTGATATGGATTATCAATCATTGGCAAGAAATATGTACCAGACGGCGGCCGCCCCATTGCCATTTGTTCATGAGTGATTGATTCATTAACCAAATGGAATGACATACGTGCGGTTTGTCCGATTAATTCTTTGATACGCTCTGGGTCGTCAACGCCCGGCAATTGCACCAATATACGGCGCCCACCCTGTGTATTAATGGCCGGATCACGTGTACCAAGTGCATCAATTCGTCTGCGGACGATTTCTATTGAACGCTCCAAAGCACCTTCTATCATTTGTGCACGCTGTCTATCGCTGTATGACAAAGTTATAACATTACCAGACGCCGATACATCAACCGAAGCACCAAATTCAGAGCGCAGACGGGCAAGTGCACGAGATACGTCAGCGGATTCTCTTATCACAACCGTCACACCATAATCAGAGCGACGTAAATCAGAAAAGCGAATCATTCCACGGGTTCTGTCCAAAAGAGATGAACGTGTTGTATCATGCAATTGTACAACCGCATCACGGACCAGTGCATCTGTATCAACCTCCAACAACAACTGTGCACCGCCTTGCAAATCAAGACCCAGGGATATTGGCTGTATAAACCCAGGAAACCAAGGTGCAGTTTTTGGAAACATAGTTGGCACGGCAAGCATTACGCCAAACATAGCCACACCAATAATTATTAATCTTTTAATCATTTTTTCTCACTTCGTTCTTGTGTCGGTGTCAGTGTCGGTGTCGGCGCCTGTATAATACAAAACCACTGACACAGACACGAATTATTCAATATTCGCAACCGCATGCTTTGGAATTGTGACAACAACACCTTTGGCGATTTCAACATCCAGATTATTATCATCCATTTTTTTGATAACGCCATATATTCCGCCGGACATCAGTATTTTATTCCCAACGGACAATTTGGACAACATGTCATTATATTCCTTCATGCGGCGCTTGTTCGGCCGTATCAGCAAGAAATATATAACACCAAATATTAAACCAATATAAAGCAGCATACCAACCATTTCATTTCCGCCGCCCGTAACAATTGTTTCATACATTTAAAAACTCCTTAATTTAGTATTAAAATATATAGCAAAACCGCCCATAAAGGGCAAGTGAATAATCAAAGGTTTTATAACCTTTCAAACCATTTATCAATTTCGGAAATTGGGATAATTTTATAAACCGGGCGACCGTGATTACATTGTCCGCCTCGCTCTGTGTTTTCAATATCGCGCAATAATGCGTCCATTTGTACCATGTCCAATTTTTGACCCGCACGAACAGAGTGATGACATGCACGATTTGCAATTTTTAAATGTATTTTTTCGGAAAGCTTTGTGGACACTCCGCCGGTTGAAATTTCCGCCGCAATATCATTAAATAATTTCTCAAAATCAAAATCGTAATCTGCGGGCGCCTCGTAAATTGCGATTGCATTGTCGCCAAATTGACCGATTTTTATTCCAGACTTTTCAAGCTCTGGCCCTATGTTTTCAAGGGCAAGAATGAATTCAGGCTTTAATTTTATAACATGCGGTGAAAGCAAAGGTTGCGTTTTAATTTCGCCGCCACGCATACGTTCATAGACAATCCTTTCGTGTGCGGCGTGTTGATCAACAACCACCAAACCATTTTCATTTTCGGCCAAAATATACTTGTTTCCGATTTGACCCAACACCCTTCCCAGAGGTTCGCCTGCCCCCTTGGGGACGGGATAGAATTCGTTAGCAGCTTGTTGTTTTACGAATTCTTGGGTGGGGGCATTTCCAAAGTCAAACTTTCGCACCGGCTCTTGCACCATGAATACATTATTTCCAAAATTAAAATCTTGTGACTTTGCTTGGTCTTTACTGACTATAGACTGTGGGCTATGGACTATGGACTCGGCGACAGTCGTCGCCAATACCTCGCGAATTCTTTTAATCATAAACGCCCGGATTCGTGCAGGTTCCAAAAAATGAACCTCGGTTTTTGCCGGACTTACATTCACGTCAACCGCATTTGACGAAACAGATAAATATAGTGCGCAAAGCGGAAATTCTCGGGTGCTCATAACATCCATATATGATGCACGCAATGCACCGACCAAGACCTTGTCTTTGACCGGACGGCCGTTTACAAATAAAAACTGGTCTATTGACGATGCACGGCGAAGTGTTGGCTCTGACACAAAGCCATATAAATTAATTTCGGACTCTTTATTTTTATCTCCGATGGACAGCATACGGCCATCCGCATCATCGCCCATAATTGCAATAATACGTTCATGCAAAGGCTGGTCTTTTGGATACCGCCATTTATTATTAAGTGTAAACCCAACATCCGGACGGGCCAGCGCAAGACGCTTTATAACATCAACAACTGCCATCATTTCGCCTTTGTCAGTGCGAAGGAATTTCAATCTTGCCGGAACTTTTGCAAAAAGATTACGGACCTGGATTCTTGTACCAGATTCCCATGACGATGGCTTTATTTCACCTGTATTACAGTCCAATTGAAGGCCGCCAGTACCGTTATTAGTATCAATTGTCATATCAGACACAGACGCAATAGACGGCAAGGCCTCGCCACGAAAACCCATAAAGTTTATAGAAAGCAAGTCATCACTTGGAAGTTTGGACGTCGCATGACGCATAATGCTTTTGGACAAATCATCTTGCCCCATTCCTTTGCCATCATCAACAACCGAAATCAAAGTTCGGCCGCCATCAACAACATCTATGACTATTTGCGACGCACCCGCGTCCAGTGCATTTTCCACCAATTCTTTGACAACGCTTGCCGGACGCTCTACCACTTCGCCTGCGGCGATTTGATTGATTAAATCATCTGGCAATATACGGACTGTCATTTAAATTCCACGCTTAATATGTCATATTCTTTGTCGCCCGATGGCGTTTTGACCGTGCAAGAATCCCCAACGCATTTTCCAATCAAAGCACGCCCAAACGGACTGGTGCATGATATTACGCTTTTTCCATCGGCCTCTATATCTGATAATATTTGGCACTCTATTTTTTTGCCGTCTTCGTCTTCGGCAACGACGTATGCACCGAATATTATACGGTCTCCGGAAAGATTTGCCGTATCTATGATTTCGGCATTTGATATAACAGATTCTATGAAATTCATACGCTTGTTAACATGACGTTGTTTTTCGCGCGCACTGGAATATTCTGCATTTTCGGACAAATCGCCCAGTTCACGTGCCGCCGCCACGGCTTTGTGAATGGCCGGCATCTCTATTTCTTTTAATTGTTTCAGTTCGGCGGCAAGCGCATCAAAGCCCGCCCTTGAAATTGGTCTTTTTTGTGAGTCCATAGTCTATAGTCCTTAGTCTATAGTCAATAGTATAAGGCCAAGCGTACAAAGTCAACCATCAACAATATTTGACTATATATTTTGTACATAGTATCATTATATACCAATTCACAACTAACGACTATAGACTATGGACTTTAGACTAAAAATTTTTACAAAATTTTTAATGCGGCGATGGTTTTTGGGCTTTGGCCTGGTGGTACTGGTGGTATCGGCCGTTATATTTTCTGTCACATTCGTAGAAAGGCTTCCCCAAGAAGCGGGCGCCATGGATTCCCTTTTCACCAGCTGGGCACTTCTTTTAAGGTATATCCCTTTGTTTTTACCGCTGGCGGTATTTATGGGGACGCTTGTTACAACATATAACCTTACCCGTTCATCTGAAAATGTTATTATATCCGGCGCCGGCCTGTCGCCATATCAAAGCACAAGACCATTTTTAATTGCGGCATTTTTTGTCGGCGTGCTCTCTGCGGCGCTTCTTAACCCTTATGCCGTTTATATCAATCGTTCAGACATAGGGTCAGAGCAAATTGACATGACGGACAGTGCAATCTGGCTGCGAGAAACCACGGACTTTGGTACATTTACAATGCGGGCCACGGGGATTTCGTACGGAGACATGGATACTCTTGTCTTTACGGATGTGTCTGCTTTTGTTTTGGACGATGAATCAAAATTTCAACAAAGGATAGAGGCCGCTGAAATAATACTGTCCACTCACAGTTTTTATGCACCAATCGCAACTATATACAGCACGGACGGTCTTCCCACAGAGATTACCGATTGGAATATATCTTCGCTTATGACGCCGGACGCTGTGCTGGAAAGACATCTTCGTCCCGAACACGTATCATTTTGGAGACTTCCGATGTTTATCCGAAATCTTGAAAACATGGGCCTTAATTCCCGTGGCCACAAGATTCAGTTTTTTACACTTTTGTTTTTGCCTCTTACCTTGATTGCTATGGCAACATTGGGCGTCGCATTTTCACAAAGCAGACAAAGGCGCAATCATTCTTTTGGCGTGAAATTTGGTGCCGGAATATTAACATGCTTTATATTGTATTTTATAATTAATGTGTTTGGCGCACTTGGTGCAAGTGGAGCATTGCCACCACTTATCGCCGTACTTTCGCCGCCATTAATCGTAATGATTGGCGCCGCGATATTTATTGTTTCGTATGATAATATATAGTCGTGTTCGTGGTTCGTGCCCGTAAGATAAAAAGAAAGGATTGCAAAATGCCCGCAAAGAAAAAAACTTATACAAAACAAATTATCGCCGGAATTATCATTTTAATAATTTTTGCTCTTATGTTTTATTATCAACAACCTATTCAACATATAAACGAAGTTCTACTAGTGCCTAATGCCTAGTGCCTGATGCCTATGAACCACATCAACATCTTTCTTGAAGCCATAGTCGCAGAACGTGGGCGAAGCAAGCGAACGGTCGCATCATACAAATCCGACCTTGAACTTGCATCCGCACAACTTGGCGACTTGACGCACCTGTCAAGCGAAGACATTGCCGATTATCTTGCATCCCTATCACACAAAGGTATTGGTGCATCAACCATCGCACGAAAGACATCTGCGTTTCGTTCTTTTTACCGATTTCTTGCGCTTGAAAAAATCATAACAAAAAATCCAACTTTGTCTTTGGAACTTCCACGTGTTGCAAAACCATTGCCGAAGTATTTAACGGCGGACGAAATAGAAGACCTTATAAATGCAGCCGGC
>WQVP01000004.1 GCA_009785765.1 Alphaproteobacteria bacterium
AATAATTTCACATGAAAGCATCAATAACATATTGATTTGTCTTATAAATCTTAAATTCTAAATCTTAAATCTTAAATGCCTTGACCGAAAACACCGGTTATTGTATTCTTTCGGCACAAAGGAAAGGAAGCTTTTCGGAATGGATCCCCGGATATTTGCTCATACCGCGCTTTGCGCGATTTCGCAAATTCCGAGGATGACACATAAGGATGGAAATATATGAAAGTAATTGCATTTGCAAATCAAAAAGGCGGTGTTGGGAAAACCACGACCGCTATTAACATAGGCGCATCTTTGGCCGCTATTAAACGTCGTGTGCTTTTAATTGATCTTGATCCACAGGGTAATGCGGGCACCGGTCTTGGTTTCGTGCGGAATCAACATGCGCAAAGCGTGCATGGCGTAATTATGGGCACGTCGGCGGCACAAGATAATATATTGGCCACGAATGTTGTTGGCATGCATATTATGCCGTCTTCGCCCGCTTTATCCGGCGCCGAAGTAGAGCTTTTGGATATGGAAAACCGGGAATATCGTCTTCGTGATGCTCTTGCCCCGGTGATGGATCATTATGATTATATATTGATTGATTGTCCGCCGGCGATGGGTTTTTTAACACTTAATGCGCTGACCGTGGCAACGGATGTAATTGTGCCGCTTCAATGCGAGTTTTATGCTCTGGAAGGCCTTCAACATTTAATGGGCAACGTAAGCGAAATACAAAAGAAATGGAATCCATCTTTGAATCTGATGGGGGTTTTGTTGACCATGTATGACAAGCGTAATAACCTTTCCAAGGCCGTAGAAGACGATGTTCGTGCGGCATTTGGAGATAGGGTCTTTAAAACGGTCGTGCCACGAAATGTCCGTATTTCAGAGGCGCCGTCGCACGGAAAACCCGCCCTATTCTATGATATGACATCGCCGGGCGCACAGGCATATTTACGTGTCGCAACCGAAATTGTTGACGCCTCAGGCGACGCCGAGGCACTAGGCATCAGGCACTAGGCGCTAGTAATTGGAGCAGACAATATGTTAGTAAAAGATTTGGAAGTTTTTAAAAAGGCCCATAGATTTACTTTGCAAATATATGGCATTACAAAACAGTTTCCGCGCGAAGAGTTGTTTGGTTTGGTATCGCAAATGCGCCGTTCTGCATACTCTATAAATTCAAACCTTATGGAGGGTGGAACCAAGGGGTTTGGCGCAGAATATGCAAGATTTGTTTTGATTTCCAGAGCTTCCGTGTCAGAGTTGGAATATCAATTAGAATTAGCAAAAGATTTAAAATATATAGATATAACAAGGTTTAATGAATTGATTGAAGAGTTAAATCAAATAGGAAAAATGTTATCCGCATTACATAAAAGCATAAAAAATACTAATGCCTAGTGCCCAGTGCCTAGTGCCTTTAACCAAAGGTTGTATAAATGTCAAAATTTGGACTTGGTCGGGGACTTGCCGACATTAAAACAGAAATGACTGGCACGTCGGAAATATCCGTTTTGGCCGGCGGTGAACGTGTTGTGGTTCGTAATATTCCGATTGCGAATATTATTCCAAATCCGGATCAGCCACGTAAGACTTTCACAGAAAGCGAATTAAAAGATTTAACAAATTCAATCGCTGAAAAAGGTGTTTTACAGCCGATTCTGGTGCGAAATTCATCAAAAACACCGGGAAATTATGAAATTATTGCCGGAGAGCGCCGCTGGCGGGCGTCTGGTGCGGCGGGACTTTCCGAAATTCCGGCCTTGGTAAAGACGGTGTCTGATGATAATGCGATGGAAATAGCCCTTATTGAAAATGTGCAACGTGAAAATCTTAACCCAATTGAAGAGGCGGCGGCATATAAAAATCTGTTGGATAATTGTGCTTATACTTTGGGTGATATTGTGCAATTGATTGGAAAAAGCGAGAGTTATATAAGGAATATTATGCGTCTTGGGAGTCTTCCAGAATCTGTAAAAGATATGGTGGAATCGGGCGAATTGTCTGCATCGCACGCCCGCACATTGATAAAGTCAGATGATGCAGAGCGCATGGCACGTGAAATATTGGCAAAAAAATTAACGGTTGAAGATACCGCCAAAATGGTAAAAGGTAAAGATGACGATGCCAATGCGGACAAGCGTAAATTGGAATCAGCATTGTCAGTTCCTGTGAAGATAAAGATTAAAAAGGGCGGGGCGGGCGAGATAATATTGTCTTTCCGAAACAAGTTCCAGATGGAACAATTAATAGAAAAATTGTGTCAGTGACAGTGTCCGTGTCAGTGGTTGTTTCATATGAAAAATTATATAACATATTGATTTTAGGCCCTGACACTGTCACTGCGAACAAGGTGAGCAAAAATGAAAGTTGGAATTATTGGTTCAGGCGGATGGGGAAGTGCGTTGGCTGTGGCCATAAAGCGGGCAGGGCACGATTGCGTGCTTTGGTCGCACAGTGGGACGCTGGGCGCAGAGGCCCGCAAGCAATGCAATATTGATGAAATAACAAATACGCCAATTACGACGAATTTTTCGGATTTAACAGATGCGGATGTTTGGTTGATGGTAACGCCGTCAGAGTTTTATTATGAAACCATGCAAAAAAGCCGGCCTTTTTGGAATAATCAGCCGATTATAATATGCGCCAAAGGCATCGGTCCACGTGGCGGATTAAAGTCCGCCGGTCTTTCTGAAATATTTGGCAGTGATGTAAATGTTGGTATGTTTTCAGGTCCACAATATGCGGCCGAGGTTTCGGATGGCAAATTAACCGGAAGTACCGTCGCAGGCGATGATAATATTATAAGAATTGGCCGGGAAATATTTCGGGAATTTGTATTGGAAGAAACTGATGATATTATTGGAACGCAGCTTGGCGGGGCGGGCGCCAACGTGGCCGCCGTATTGATGGGGTATTTAACCGAAAATGGTGCGGCTGAGAACGAGCGGGCACTGCGAATAACACAAATATGGGACGAGATCCGTGCCATCGGTCGTGCAATTGGCGCACGTGATGAGACATTTGCCGGACTTTCCGGTCTTGGCGAATTGATATTAAAATCCAACAGTAAAACATCCCGCAACTATGCAAGCGGTCGTGATGTTGCGGCCGGCCGGGCAATTATCGGTACCGTAGAGGGGGTTGTTGCCACAAAAGGATTTCTGGAATTGGCCAAAAAGGCCGGTGTTTCATGCCCAAATATTGAATATCTGGATGAAAAGATAAGGGGTTTGTAATGAAGTTGTTTAAAAATAAACTGGTAAGAGAATGGATTATCCCGGTTATTATAATACCGGTTGTATTGGGTGTTTTTACAGCGACTCGGATTCAAATAAGGGCCCAGGTTTCAGATTTCTGCGCACTTCGTCATGAAATATATACAGAAATGACAAGAGATGGTGCGCCAAAAGATCCTGTTATTGCAGAAGGCACAATGGGGGATTTGTTGGTCAGACTTCCCCAGACAGAGAGATTAAAACGGATTGCAAGTGCGGCCCCAAGCGCAAGATTCGTATCCATAAATAATCCAGAACAATATATAATCCCTGGATATTGTCTGTTGAATGCGATTCCTTTTCCAACAATAAGCGATAATAACGTGCGGTGTTTGTATCGTTTGTTTTGTGGTAATGCGTCCGATATGCATGGATATTATGCGGTTGAATTGTGCGGGGATACTATGACGTGCAGACATTGACGACGAAAAAATAAGAGGATTATATATGACTATAAGGCGTATTTTGCCGGCTTTTATGGCCATTTTTATAACATTTACTTTGTTTTTTGCATATATTGATTTGATGACGTCGCATCCACGTGCACTTACCGCAGATATGGCCGCCCGGCCAAATTCGGGTATTCGTAATATTATTTTAATGATACCGGATGGGACAAGTATAGGCGGAATAACTTTGGCCAGGTGGGTAAAATCGTATGATGCGGCCACAGGCACAGTTGACCCAACGGTTCAATTGAATATGGATAGCATGGCAAGTGGATTAATACGCACATGGTGGACGGATGGCGATATAATCGGCGCTGTTGTTGATTCTGCGCCGGCCGGCACCGCAATGGCTTCGGGCGTTAAAACAAACGATAATTATATTGGCATTGATGTAAACCGGAATCCTGTGGATAGCGTGCTGCACGCAGCAATTCGGTCTGGACGCTCAACGGGATTAATTGCGACCAGCAATATCCAGCATGCAACGCCTGCCGCATTTTCTGCGCATCATTATAACCGTCGTGCATATTATGATATTGCGGCGCAGCAAATATCAGCCGGTATAGACGTCCTTATGGGTGGCGGCCGACAATTTATAGATATTGACGATGCACGTGCCGCCGGATTTACGTATATAACAACACGGGAAGAGATGAAAAATCATCAAAAAGGCCGGCTTTTAGCAATGTTTGCAGATAATGCAATGCCTTATGATATAGATAAAGTGGACGAGCCATCTTTGGCAGAAATGACGCATAACGCCATTCGTATTTTGTCGCAAAATCGTCGTGGTTTCTTTTTAATGGTAGAAGGCTCTAAAATTGATTGGGCAGGGCACGCAAATGATCCGGTCGGATTGGTGTCAGATATATTGGCGTTTGATCGTGCGGTCGGCGTTGCTTTGGAATTTGCGAAAAATCGCCGTGATACTATGGTTATTGTTGCGCCAGATCATGGCACAGGCGGTATTACCATGGGTAATCGTGATACTTGCCGCAATTATTCCGAAATGTCGGTGAACCAATTTGTATCTCCATTGGCACGTGCCAGTATGACGGGCGAAGGGATTGTCCACAAATTTGATCAAGGTCGTACGAATCTGGTGCATGTGGTGTGCGAATATTATGGTATTTGTGATTTAACACCGGCGGAAATTGCACAAATTCGTGCCGCATCCGATAGGGACATGAACCGCACAGTTGGCCCAATGATGTCAAGGCGTGCATATATCGGATGGACAACACATGGGCACACGGGCGAAGACGTGCAATTATTCTCATATTTGCCGGGCGGAAGTCGCATAGTTGGAACAATTGAAAATACGGATATCGCACGGATAATTTCTGGTATTTGGCGGTTGCGCTTGAACCAATAAAAAACCAGTTTTTTATTGTGTGTTATACGCCTGCAAATATTGTACATGATTTCTTATGGCGGATTTAACGTTGTTAATTTCCTGTTCAAGCCCTGTATTATCTTCGTCCGGAATCCGAAAATTCCATCTGATTCTAAGGCGTTGCAGTTCCCATTTTTGTTCCCGCACGGCACCTTTATATGCGTCTTTTATCATTTCTTTTCTTGCCTTTGGGCTTTTGTTAAAAAGCGACAGTTTTTCTGCGCAATCATCACAAAGGCCAAGCGGGTTCTTTGTATCAAGATTCGTAGGGCTATAAGAAAAAAGACTTGCGTTCATAGTGCACTGTCCTGATATACAATGACCCAGGAAAAGTGGGTGCAAATGCAATATTTCATGCACTGTGACCCAATAAGATATATAATAAAGCACTTCTTGTTGGTTAAGATATTCAAAGGTATCAGAGCTTTTTTGACCTTTTTGTCTCCCTATTTGCCTTGGGTATATTGTAATAGACGGAGACCCTTGCAGGCGTGCAACGTGCCCCAAGGTGTGCTTTCCTTTTGGTGGTTTAAACCTGGATATAGAAATGACTATGTTATCAGGGTCAATTATTTGATGCATTTTATCGTCATGCCACAATGATGGAAACATTCTGGCCCATAGTGGTGGTGCATATTTGGATTTTCTGTATGAAAGGCCCCATTGTCTGTATGTCTTTGATATCACAGGCAAATCATTGCCGGTGAAAAAGCTCATGGTACAGGCTGCGCCATCTTTTACGCCACGCAATATATCCTTGCTTACGCACTTTGGCGCAATAATATTTGTCCCAGAAAAGTTATAAAGGGTTTTTATCATGATGTGGATATTTTTGCACATGAAAATAATTTGTCAAGCCGAAAAAAGAAAAGGTTTTTCATCGCACAAATTGTCCAATCCCTGTTAAGAATAGGGCGAGAGAGCTTTTTAGTAAATAGTAAATAGTAAATAGTAAATAGTAAGTAGTAAGTAGTAAGTAGTAAGTAGTAAATTATGTCGGCATCGCTGGTTTTTATAAAGATTTCTTTTTTGTGAATTTTGCAAATTCACGGATTGCGGCCGGCAATGGTAAGTTGCATCTTTTGCAATCTTTTGTGCAGTCAGTACATTCTGTCATGCCAAGCAGCGTGAATGTGATTTCTGGCTTTATATACGTATCAGCCACGACCGATTGGCCAAAGTGTTCAAATTGAACAACTTTTGGAATAGGTTTAATGTGTAATCGGCCGGAAACCATACCTTTTTTGTCGTCCCCGGTGCCAATTTTATCGGTTAATTCATTCGCAATAATAGAATATATAACCTTTTCCGGATGATCAGTCTCTGTTTTAAATGGGACTTTGATTGTATGCCGTGGAAGTTCAAAGCTTGTCTGTACTATCATTTCTTTTTCCATTCGTCTTTAAGTTTTTTTTCCAACCAAAGGTTGTCATAATCGCATGCCTGTATGTCCTCGTTCGCAAGCAAACGTTGTTGCAAAGGAATCGTTGTGTGTACGCCCTCTATGACATATTCATCCAGTGCACGTTGACTGCGACGTATGCATTCCGTACGAGTTGGTGCCCATACGATTAATTTCGCAACCATAGAGTCATAGTTTGGCGGTATGCGCCAGCCACTGTACGCCGCCGCATCAATGCGCACGCCAAGGCCGCCTGGGGTTTGGTATGCGGTGACGGTGCCAGCGCTTGGGACAAAGGTCTCTGGATCTTCGGCATTAATACGAAATTCAATGGCGTGTCCGTTGGACTTTAAATCTTTTTGTTTAAAGCGTAATTTCTCGCCCATAGCAACACGGATTTGTTCGCTGATTAAATCAACGTCGTAAATCATCTCTGTCGCTGGGTGTTCAACCTGGATACGTGTGTTCATTTCAAGGAAATAAAATTCGCCGTCTTGGTATAAAAACTCCAATGTGCCGGCATTTTGATAGCCCATTTTTTTAATGGATTCCCGGCAAACCTCTATCATATCATCACGTTGTTTGTCGGTTAAACAGACGGCCGGCGCTTCTTCTATGACTTTTTGGCGGTTGCGCTGGATTGAACAATCACGTTCGCCGAATATAACAACATCGCCGTATTGGTCGGCTAAAACCTGAAATTCAATATGGCGTGGATGCGTTAATAATTTTTCCATATACAGTTTGTCATCGCCAAAACCGTTCAGAGCCTCTCTTTTGGTGGCTGTGAATGCGTCTTCCATTTCGTCGGGTGAATATACGGGGCGAATACCTTTGCCTCCGCCGCCTGCAGCTGCTTTTAAAAGAACGGGATAGCCGCATTTTTCCGCAACATCCAAAGCATCTTCCAAAGTATCAACACTTCCGTCAGAGCCTGGGATAACCGGCAATCCACATTCTTTGGCCGTTAATTTTGCATTAACTTTATCACCCATGCGATCAACTTGCAGGGCGGTTGGGCCGATGAATATTAATTTATGCTCTTCAACCTTTTTAATAAAATCTGTGCGCTCTGATAAAAATCCATAGCCCGGATGTATGGCATCAGCATTGGTTAATAATGCCGCCGTCAAAATCGCCGCCTGGTCAAGATATGAATCTTTGGCGGGCGCAGGGCCAATACAAACCGATTCGTCCGCCAGTTTTACATGCAAAGAATCTTTGTCAGCGGTTGAATAAACCGCAACGGATTTAATCCCCATATCACGGCACGCACGAATAATGCGAAGCGCAATTTCACCACGATTGGCAATAAGGATTTTTTTGATTTCGTGAGTTTTAGTTTTTTTCATGTGCGTGAATCGTGAATCGTGAATCGTAAATCGCAAGGTGACATAAAAATCGTCTTACGATTTACGATTTACGATCCACGCCCTTATTCAATAACAACCAACGGCTGGTCAAATTCAACGGCTTGGGATTCGGAGATAAGAATTTCACGAACCACACCATCTTTTTCAGCCAAGACTTTGTTAAATGTTTTCATGGCCTCTATTAAACAAAGCGTATCGCCCGCTTTGACAGATTTGCCAACCTCTATGAATTTTGGTGCGCCGGGTTCGGCCGATAAATATACAACGCCGACCATTGGGGATTTAATCGCATTGGCTGCGTTCGCTGTGGGCGAAAGCACAGGTTCTGTTGAAATATGGGCAGGTGCCGCAACAGGTGCAGAAATCATAGGGCCAGCGACGATATTTTGTTTTTTGGAAAGTTCTATTTCACGGCGGAAAAGGCCGAAAAGAAGCGAAGTTTCAATCTTCATTTCTGTGATTCCAAGCTTGTCCATTTGTTCGGACATTTTGGAAATTTTGCAGTGTTTTAACACAAAGGTATCTCTTGTTTAATTAAACGGAACTTTTATTGTAGCACGGATAGGTATGATGTCAAATTAATTAGTGGCTAGTGCTAGTGGCTAGGGATTAGTGGTTTTTTATGATATAATACTAGCAATAACCACTAGCACTAGCCACTATATGAAAAAAACAGTTGTAAAATTAACCAAAGTTATCAAAGATTTCCCAGAGGAAATGGGCGGGTTTTTCCGTGCCCTGGATAGTGTATCATTTGAAATCAAAGCGGGCGAATTTGTTGCAATTATGGGGCCTTCTGGATCCGGTAAATCAACATGCATGAACATTGTCGGTGCGCTGGACGTGCCGACTGGCGGAAAATACGAATTAAACGGCCTGGACGTAAACCAAATGACGGCGGACGAATTGGCCGTCGCACGTAATGAACATATTGGCTTTGTTTTTCAAAACTTTAATCTTTTAACAAAGCGCAGCGTCTTGGACAATGTTATGTTGCCATTGATGTATCGTGGACTTTCCCGTGACGACCGATATAAACGTGGCCGCCGTATGTTAAAGGCGGTCGGACTTGAACGGTTTGAAAAATATCTGCCGACGCAATTATCCGGCGGTATGCGTCAACGTGTTGCGATTGCACGTGCCCTGGCCGGTGATCCAAAGATTATCCTGGCGGACGAGCCGACCGGTGCGCTGGATTCCAAGACCGGCAAAGAGATTATGGATATATTTAAAAAAATGAATCGGGAAACCGGCGCCACAATCATTATGATTACACACGAATTTGATGTGGCAAAACATGCTGACCGCCTTATACATATCCGCGACGGCAAAATAAACCATGATGGCAAAATGCCAAAAGACACAAAGGGGTTATAAAATGACACAAAAACCAACAGATACTTTCGCAGAAATGGCAAACACTCATGGAATTAATTATGCCAAAGGTGAAATGCCTATTTTTGAACAAGGGCAAAAAGAGATAGAGGCCACCAAACCAATAGCCGAACAAAAAAAGCATCAACTGTCGCCTGCGTCCATCGCAGAAGAAATAAAAAACAGGTACGGGCCAAATAAATAACCATAATTGCAGGTCAAGCCAAGGGGTTTATAAATGAAACTAATAATAAAAATAAATTCACTCACAGATCTTTATAATAAATATAAAGGCATGCCGGTCATAATGGATAGACGAAATCAGTCGGCACAAAGACTGGTTGATGATCTTAAAAAAATTGGAATTATTTTTACAAAATTCAGTGCCGATTATGGTTTGTCCAAAGGGGACAGAGAATTATTACACAGCATGGCAGAAATGCTTTGGGTTGTTGATAATCCAAATATTGCAATAAATAAAATAGAATTGTTTTCCAACAAAAAAGTAGAGATTTCCGATGATGTTATATCTGAACTATTAACACAAGAGAGCCGTGTACAAAAACAGGCGATGGACTTGATTAATAAAATCATAACAAAAAATCCATCTTTGGCCACGATACCTTTGGAGGGTACGGGCGAACAGATTGATTTTCTGAAAAGTGTTTTGCATGGATATTCGCCAGAAAACATTGCATTTTATATTAAAAACAAAAATAACAAAGAGTTTAACGATAAATACCGCAAGTTCAGACAAGAGATTTTGGATTTGACCGAGGTGTCTATTGGGAGTACCGTCTTGACAGACAAACAAAGAGAAAAGCTTTTAGAGGCGGCACAAAAATATCATCAACACAAGATTGACATGAAACGAATTGGTTCTGTGCAACAAAAGCCCGAAGCCCCACAATCGTTTGAAGAACTTGTGGCGATTTATGGATTTCAAAAGGCGAAAATAATGTTTGGCCAACAACAAAAAGAAGAAGGGGCAAAATCCGATTTACTGCCCGCCGGATTTTTGGGCGCACAGGGGGAACATCTGCGAAGATATGGGGATAATAGTAAATGACATTTTCAGACATAATGAAAGAATCTTGGTTGTCAATTTCCGGAAATAAAATCCGGTCGTTTTTGACTATCCTGGGCATCATAATCGGTGTTGCGGCGGTGGTTGTTATGGTTACCGTCGGCGAAACTGTGCAACGCCAAATTGATGAACAATTTTCTGCGCTGGGTACAAACACAATTATTATCCGTGCGGGTGCGGCGCAAATTGGCGGCGTACGTACGGCCGGCGGCGGTATGCGTTTAACCATCCAAGACGCCGAAGCGATTGCGACCCTTCCGGGCGTTGATATGGTCGGCCCAATGCGTTCTGCACAGGCACAAGTAATTGCGGGAAGTCGCAACTGGTCAACACAATTAATGGGAGTGTGGCCACAGCATCAACAAATCCAAAACATAGAAATGTCGCATGGTGTGTTTTTTGACCGAGCGGCATTACGAAACGCATCAACTCATGCGGTTATCGGAACACGTGTTGCACGTGAAT
This sequence comes from Alphaproteobacteria bacterium, assembly GCA_009785765.1. GTDB lineage: Bacteria > Pseudomonadota > Alphaproteobacteria > Rs-D84 > Rs-D84 > WRKW01. The sequence goes on from WQVP01000004.1 coordinate 10,816, forward strand.
TGGATCTTTTGCCAAACCCTGTCGGACAGGTGATAAGAATAGGCCAAGTTCCATTGGTTGTTGTCGGTATGACACGTGAAATGGGTGATGGAATGCAGTCAACGGATGATGCTATATTCGTGCCGCTTTCCACTATGCAGCAACGTATTCAATCATGGCGTTTTCATAATGCGGTGCCGACGATAATGTTGCGCCTTCACGATACGGCGGATAATAATTTCATGACCGAACAAATAACTGCATTGCTTCGTGATAGGCACCGACTTCGTGATACAGACCGTGATACATTCCAAATCACAGACATGCGCCAAGTTATGGAGACTATGAACACGGTTGCGGGCATTATGAATATGCTTCTTATATCAATTGCGGCGGTATCATTATTGGTTGGTTCAATCGGTATTATGAATATGATGCTTGTATCTGTATCCGAACGCACACGTGAAATCGGAATTCGCAAAGCCATCGGCGCCAAAGAATCAAATATAATTGTTCAATTTATGAGCGAATCAGTCGTTATATCATTTATCGGCTCTATGATAGGATTATTAATCGGAATAGGGGGCGCAATGTTTGTTGTGCCGGCATTATTGGAATCCTCTGCACAAATATCATATTGGGCGGTTATAATATCGTTTGTTGTGGCAATTGTTGTGGGATTGGCGTCCGGTGTATTCCCCGCCATAAAGGCCGCAAAGCTGAACCCTATTGATTCACTTCGCCATGAGTAGGAAAATCAATTGATGCGGGTGCCTGCTTGTTATTCTCGCCGGTCATGTACTTATATGTACACTCCCTTGCGAATAACGGCGCAATCACCACGCCTGAATTGATTTTG
>WQVP01000005.1 GCA_009785765.1 Alphaproteobacteria bacterium
CGCCACCGCCACCACCACCAGTGCCCGCAGGGGTATATGCAAGAGCTGCCACGCATGCATCGCCAGTTTCTCGGCCGCCTCTGGCAACCCAGACCTGACACATAAATTGATCTGATGCGCCTGGTGATACGCTTATATTTCCTTGGCCAACCGATACGCATGTTTGGGCCAGCGCACGGCAAGCATGCATCGTAACATTATGTAATTCGCTTCCTTGGCCGGTGTTAAAGCCACTCATCGCTTGGTTTTGCTGCAAGCATGAATGAACATCTTGGAAACATGTTTCGGCAAAGTTTGTTATAACTCTGTCTTGGCCGGCGCGTATTTGCATTAATGCGCGGGATAAGAAATCACGAACAACCGGATTATTTGTTGCATAAGTGCGGTTGGCGGTCGTGCGTGTTATCATTTGACATCTGTTCATAACGTTTGCACACATACCATGCGCACGGCCATATGCATCAATGGTTCCGATGCGATTCATTATAAATTCTATCATCGCTATGGCGTGTGGCCCTGTGTACATATTATTTGTTTGATTCCAACGAATGCTTGACATACTGTTATTAATTGCATCTCCAAGAGTATTCTGAGTCGTCACGTTCGCAACAGTTCTAGAACCCCATGGGTTAAGGGATACGCCGGTGGTTGTGGCTGTACCAGTGCTTGCCCATGATATATATAAACCTGTTGCGTCGGCTGCGTTGGCTGTATTACCAGGCATTGAACCTGGGACCAGTCTTCCAGCGACTATGAAACGACCGGTTGGGTCAAGACAGTTTTCAAAATCACGTCCGCATACAAATTCGTTTTGCATACATTGATCAAGCGCTTGGATACATCCACGTGCATCAAATTGGTTTGCATTTTGATGAACTTGAAGACGAGCCATACGAAGTACGTTTTGCGCATTTACAACTGTGCGGCGCATATTCATATTTGCCTCGTTCAATTCACGTTCAAAAATAACGCACTGTCTGTCAATCTCCATATCATAATGTCCGGTGATAAGATTTACGTTAACGCCTTGTCTGCGGCAATCATCCAATATGCTGCGGCATCTTTGTTGTGCGCTGCGAAATAATTCTTCGCCACGCTGACGTACAATATTTCCTTGGGTTTGGTTTCCGCCCAATAATCCCATAAAGTCCATGGACCCGAATAAATCACCGCCGGTTTGCATATTTTGAAGCATGCTTCCGAAATCCAAAAGATTCAAAGCACCACCTTGGGCGGCGCCAGTATTAACGTCTGTACGCACATCCAACACCATGCCTTGGATTCTGTTAAGATCGGATCTAAGCTGTGATGTATCTTGTGCGTTAAGACCCATGCCCATTGCAATCTCTGCCTCTGTTTGTGAAAACAGCGCTGTGACCTCGTCCGCTGAAAGCCCAAGGTATTGAATTGCTATGGCAACTTGTTGTAATTCATCCGTAACATTACGTAGTGCTTGTTGTACCTCTACATATTGTTGAACATTCGCAGAGCAAGCGCATCTTCCCATTGCATCATCAACGACCGCACAAAATCCGTCCATACAGTTCATATATGCCGCACGACAAAAATCTGTTAATGCGGCCAATTCTTCCATAGATGGTCCCGCTTGGTTTGTCGCCGGTGTTAAAGGAGATGCTATTTCAAACGGACTTGTGACCGCTGAACGTGCAATCGGTGTACGAGGCGTTGCGGCACGATCAATATTTGGAGTTACATGCAAAGATGGTGTTGCAGTGGCTGCACGTGCGGCAACTGCGCCGCCTTGCATTGGCGCTGTGGTTTGAACTGCGGCACGCGATACTGTGCCTGCACGCTGTGCAGCGACCGTGCCTTGTTGTTGGACGCCTGTGCGGGACGCCGGTGTTATAACACGCGAAGGTGTATCTGCCGCGCGGACGACATTGGCTTGGCCTGCAACAGTTGGTGCAACTGCGGCTCTGGTTGTTGCAACATTACGCTGTGCAACTGTGCGGTTTGCATCTGGTGCGGCGCCAACTCCGGCACGTTGTACGGGTTGTACGCCTCTGGTCGCAACGGCGGCACGCTGGGCCGCAACGGCTGGCTGCGTCGCCACAACAGGTTGTACGGGCTGTGCAGCTTGGGCGGGCGCTTGCGCTGCTAATTGTGCCTGTGCTTGCGCTTCGCGCCATGCTTGGAATTCGGCCTGTTCTGCGGCCTCGGCCGCCCATTGGTCAAGAACGAATTGCGGTATATTTTCCGCATTGGCGCCCACAACCAAAACCATTCCAAACAAAACAATAAAAATCCGTTTCATGAAAATTCCTTTCCTTGGCACAATAATTAAAAATTCTTGCAAAGCACGGCGATAGAAAAATTTAAAAAAGAACAAGTGAGTTTTGCGACGGATGTATAAATATACATCCAAGCAAAAGTCCGACGTTATTTTTTAAATTTTTCATCGTCCTTTGGATGCGGATAAAATCGCTATCTGCTTTGTTAAGCCGTGCTTGATGTGTATTTACACACCTTCGCCGGCTTGCCTCGCATCTATGCGATTTTAATCCAGCACCGTGTTTGCAACAATCTTTAATTATTGTGCCTAATCTAATTATATCATAAAAACAGAGATTTAAAAAACGAATAATCCACTATAAAAAATCAAATTCCGCACCAGCGGAACTTTTTACAGACAGGTTAAAATTGATTCAGGCGTGGTGAATGCGCCGTGGTTCGGGAGCATAGTGTATACAAATACATGAGCGAGCGAACCACAAGCAAGCGCCCGCATCAATCAATTTTGCCTATTATTTTTTGCGCAGCAAAATAACAATATAAAGCACAACACCAAAAACTATGAAAACATCCGCAAAATTAAATGCGGGCCAGTGAAATCCAGCATAATGAAAATCAAGAAAATCAATGACTGCGCCAAACCTTATGCGGTCTATTAGATTTCCAATTGCGCCGCCCACAATTAATGCCAATGCTGCACGTTCCCACATGTTTTTTGACTGTACCATAAGATATGCGAAATACGCAGTTATCGCGCTTGTTATCGCAATTAATATCATCGGTGTATAAGAGCCAATTTCACGAAACATTGAAAACGACACGCCTGGATTCCATGTGAATACTATGTTGAAAAATGGTGTTATACGCTCCATCAAAAAGGCATACGGCGCCACTTCAAAAGCATTACCAAACAAAGGCACATTACCACGTGTAACCCATGACAACATATACCATTTGGTAAGCTGGTCAATTAACAGTGTCAGTGCCAGTGTCAGTGGAATAATAATTTTTGCAATAGAGTATTTTTTAATAAATATTTTTTTCATTTATACATCCCTCTCTGTTGTCCTCTCCTTCCTACGGGAGAGGAAAGCGGCGGTTAATGTAGGGGCGCATACATGCGCCCGTTTAATTTGTAATATGTTGAAAGTATGCGGGCGTATGCAATACGCCCCTACAACCCCTCACCAAGATATTCTATAACTCACTCCGTTCGTTAAGAATATCTATCCTCTCCCGCAAGGAGAGAGGATATCTTACTTCTGCTTAAACAAGTCATCTGCTTTAACTGGTTTGTCTTTTACATTGCACTTTCCAATCATTGCATCAAGCGCTTTTCTTTCAAAAAGCATACCACGAACCATTGATAATGCGTTTGGATTTTTATTATAAAATTCAAACACTTCTTGTGGGTTTGGATAGCGTGCGGCCTCTTCCCAAACTGCTTTTTGAAGGTCGCTATTTTCCACAGAAATATTATTCACACCGCCCCATTCAGCCAATATTAATCCCAATTTAACACGGCGTTCGGCGTCTTTGCGCTCTGCTTTTTCGTCAAACTTTTTGCCTTGTCTTTCGGATTCTTGTTTGGACATTTCAGCCTCTTGGGCAACCAAAGATTCCGGCAAATTAATTTTAACTTTGTCGGCAAGCATGTCCAATAAATCATTACGAGCATCACGCATTGATGCCTCTTCATATTGTTCTGATAATATTTTTTTGATATGCTCGGACAGTGCGGCAACAGATTCTTGGCCAACTTCTTTGGCAAGTTCGTCTGTCATTTCTGGTAATTTTTGTTTTTTGATTTCGTGTATTTCCACTTCAAATCTTGCTTTGGCGCCGGCCAATTTATCGCTGTGATATTGTTTTGGGAATTCCACATTTACATCAAATTTATCGCCTTTTTTATGACCTGTGATTTGATCTTCAAAGCCCGGTATAAATTGACCAGACCCAAGGTTTAAATGATGGCTCTTTGCTTCGCCGCCTTCAAATGCTTCTTTGCCGACGAATCCTTTGAAATCAATAACAACTGTGTCGCCATTTTCAGCCTTTGCGCCGGCGTCTGCGACTTCATAAGTTGCACGAGCTTTTAACAAATTATCCATTGCTTTGGTGATTTCAGATTCTGGAACTTCTGCAACTTTTTTTGTTATTGTAAATTTGGATAAATCAAGTGCTGGCAATGTTGGCAAAATATCAAATTCAATTGTGTACTCCAAATCACGGCCCAGTTCAAATTTCGGAACATCAGCCTTTGGCGCCGCCGCAAGACGAATTTTTTTATCCGCCACGTACGTATCCATATCTGTTTGTAATAATTTATCCACAGCCTCTGAAAGTGCGGCATTGCCGTATTTTTGGCGCAATGTTTCAATTGGCGCTTTGCCTGGACGAAAGCCTGGAATCTTTGCATCTTTGCCGTGTTTCAAAAGTATTTCATCTGATGCGCTTTCAATTTCAGCCGCTGTTAAAACGCCCGTTAATACATAATTTAAATCTTTGATTTTATCTTTTTTAATCATTGTTACTCTCTTCGTTCGCAACCAGTAACCAGTAATCAGTAACCAGCAACCAGTTATTTGTTATATAACGGTCTGCATTATAGATAAAATTATTATAATTTCAACCACTAAATCCCTTTACTTTGATATATGTTTTTCGCTATTATTTCCTTATGAAAAAACTGTTAGTATTGATTACTGGTTACTGGTTACTGGTTACTTCTGCGCACAGCGCAGAGTTCAGGGCTGCCCTGGTCGCAGACATGGATACAGGCGAAGTTATATTTCAATCAAACGCAGATCTTCAAACTTATCCCGCATCTCTTACCAAAATAATGACGATGTATTTGGCGTTTGATGCACTTCGTGCGGGGCGTCTTCGCCTTGATGATAGACTAATCGTATCACGTACAGCGGCGGCGGCGCCGCCTGTGCGTCTTGGCCTGGCCGCAGGGTCCACCATTTCTGTGGATGATGCACTTCGTGCAATTGCGGTTCATTCATCAAATGACGTGGCACGTGCATTGGCCGAAAATCTACAAGGCGGACGTGAAACATCTTTTGCGCAAATGATGACGGACGTTGCACGTCAAATTGGATTAACGCAAACAAATTTTGAAAATGCATCAGGCCTTCCGAATGACGACCATATGTCATCGGCACGTGATATGGCGCTTTTGGCGATGGCAACATGGCAACATTTTCCAGAGTTCCGTCATTATTTTGCGCTTCGCACCTTTACATGGGAGGGCCGAACCCATACAAGCGGCAACAGACTTTTACGGTACTTTCCAGGTGCAACCGGAATGAAGACCGGCTTTACAAATGCCGCCAGGTTTTGTTTGGTGGGATCGGCCGAACGCAATGGGCGAAATCTTATGGTTGTTATTTTGGGTTCACCCGATCGTGATACCAGGCATCGTGTATCCGTACGTCTTTTGAATGCAGCGTTTGCAGGTGAATATATACCCCAGCCAACCGCAACCGTTCCGGCTCTACGCACAACCAGCCCCCAGCCACAGGCCACAGGCCCCGTGGCCACAGGCCACACGGGCGTTCAATTTGGCGCATTCGGAAGTCGTGCGGCGGCGGACACACAAATAACACGTGTACGACAAATAACGGGATTATCCGCAGCCGCATCACAGTCTGGGAATCTTTGGCGGGTTCGTGCATCAGGAATTTCAGAGGCCGCCGCACAAAATGCATGCAATCAATTCCGGAGCGCCGGACATGAGTGTTTCATATTTAGGTAGAAAGCAGAAGGTATAAGGTAATTTTATCTTTACTTTCTACTTTATACTTTCTACCTTCTAATCACGAGCACGATAAATGAACAACAAAATAGAAAATCTTATCAAAAAATTTGCAAAGCTTCCACGGGTTGGTGGTCGGGGCGGTCAGCGTATTGTGTTGGCATTATTACAAGACAAGACTGGAAAATCCATAGAACTTGCCAGTGCATTAATTGATACCGCCCAAAGCATAAAGCCTTGTGAAACATGTGGTGTATTAACCGATACGAACACGAACCACGGAAACGAGCCACGACTATGCGAATACTGCACCGACACATCTCGTGCAAACGGACAGCTTTGCATTGTTCGTGATCTTGGCGATGTTTGGACATTTGAAAAGGCGGGTGTTTATCGTGGTCGGTATCATATTATCGGCGGCCTGCTTTCGGCGGCAACGGGAATTACGCCGGATGATTTAAATATTAAAAATCTGTCCGACCGAATAAAAAATGAAAAAATAACAGAGATAATTTTTGCACTTCCAAGTACCATGGAAGGCAAAACCACACAGCATTTTATTATTTCTGATATAGGATTTCTGATTTCTGATTTAAAACTTAGCGAGCTTGCATCTGGAATTCCATTGGGCGGCGACCTTGACTATGTGGATGATGGCACTTTATCTATTGCATTTGGCGGGCGGAAAAACATATGAAAAATACGAATCACGAATCACGAATCACGAATCACGAATTGGCGGCTTTGCCGCCAATAAGTGAAATGATGCGCACAGCCGGACTTGAACCAAAAAAACAATTCGGCCAAAACTTTTTATTTGATTTAAATTTAACCGATAAAATCGCACGCAGTGTGCCAGACATACAAAATCAAACAGTTATAGAGGTTGGGCCGGGGCCCGGCGGACTTACCCGTTCACTTTTGGCAACAGGCGCAAAAAAAGTTATATCAATTGAATATGATAAAACGACAAAGCCAATACTGGATGAAATAATCGCTGTGTCTGATGGACGGCTGGAAGTTGTGTATGAGGATGCACTTAAAATTTCTGATTTCGGATTTCTGATTTCTGATTTAGTTCCGCAAGTTTCCATTTGTTCTAACTTGCCGTACAACATAGGTACAGAGTTGTTGGTTCGTTGGTTGCATTTAATATCTCAATCATCAATCCTCAATCCTCAATCCTCTATGACATTAATGTTCCAACGTGAAGTGGCGGAAAGAATTGTCGCACGGGTTGGTGATAAACAATATGGCCGCCTTTCCGTGTTGGTTGCGCTTACATGCGATGCAAAAATTTTATTTAACGTGCCTGCAACTGCGTTTTATCCAAAACCAAAGGTTCAAAGTGCTGTCGTTCAATTAATTCCAAAGCAAATAGAAAATAGAAAATTTAAAATTGAAAATTTGGAACAACTTACCGCCCGCCTTTTCGGCCAGCGCCGTAAAATGATTCGGTCCATTATGCCGGGCGTTGACTGGACACAGTTTGGCCTTACCGGCACCGAACGTGCCGAAGAATTATCACCGATGAAATTTTTGGAAATCGCAAAGGAAATTAAATTATGAGTATGTTAACACGGGACGCCAAAACTATTATATATCTTGGTACGATTCATTCAATCACCGGCGCTTTTTTTGGCGCATTCCTTGTATCGTATATGATGCAGATTGCAGATAATCAATTATTGTCTATTTCTATTTTCAATATTTTAAAGTTTGCACTTATTGGTGTTGGCTTTTGGATATTGGCAGACTTTGTAAAGCGTAAAAACAAAATGATGGTGTATCGTGGCGGAATTATATTGCAATTATTCTGTCTTTTGACAATGGCAATCGTCCAAGATGGCATCGCACCATATCTTGCGATACTTGGCGCTATGTATGGTTTTGCGATGGCGATGCGACATTGTCCGTTTAATGTTATAACGGCGGAAAAAATAAATGAAAAAATCACGACGCGATTTGTTGGATATCGGACATTGTTCGGCAAAAGCGCATCTGTTATAACGCCGCTCTTACTTGGTCTTTTTATAACAATTGGGTCATATCCGTTTATGGCATTAATAATGTGCTTTGTATTATTGTTTGAATTTTATTTATCGTACAAACTTACAAGCGACACCGCACAAAAATCCAGATTTGATATAAAAAGATTTTTAAACGGCGCACGCCGATCTATTCTTGTGCGCCGTGTTTTATTGGTGGATGCATTAAAAGGTTTTGCGGGCGACCCGTTAAGCACGGCATTGGTTGTGTATGCGGTATATTTATTACACACGGATTTTAATTTGGGACTTTTGATGTCGGGACTGGCGATTGTTGGAATTCTGCTCAGTTATATATTTGGAAGATATGCAAAGCCACAAATGTTCCCACGTATACTTTTGGTTTCAAACATTGTTATGTTGTCTTTCTTGGTTTTATTTATGGGGACAAGCGGAATAATAATGTTTGTAATCTTCCGCATAGCGCTTTGGATACCGGCGAATATTGTCGGAAAAATCAGAGAGGTTAATTTAATAGACGCATCAAACAGCGCATGCGTCGGCCATGATTGTAAAACTGAATTTTGGGTATTTCGTGATGCAGTATTGAACGTGGGACGTGTACTTGGGTTTGGAACGTTATTGGCTGTTGGGATTTGGGGTACGTTTGATATGCTGAAATATTTCATAGCTGCGATGACGATTATATTTGTTATTACGTCCACATTATCTATAAAGATTTCAAGACATAGAAAGTAGCCAGGAACCAGGAACTAGGAACTAGTGAACTTGGTATTTGTTGATATAATTTCAACAACCTCATACTAACTAATTCCTAGTTCCTAGTTCCTACAAATAAAAATTGCACCCAAAGGCGCAATTTTTATTTTCTGATACCAAGTTTTTTGATAAGCGTCTCATAAGCTTCAACGCTTCCTTTTTTGATATACGCCAATAATTTTTTACGGCGATTAACCAATGTGATAAGGCCACGTTTGGAATGCTTATCTTTTGGCATAGTTTTCATATGCTCTGTAAGATTACGGATACGTTCTGTTAAAACGGCAACTTGTGCAGATGCAGATCCGCCATTATCAGTTTCAGATGACTTGAATTCTTTAATTAATTCAGTTTTTTTTGCTTTTACTATGGACATTTTTTGCTCTCTTCGTTCGCGGTAACCAGTAATCAGCAACCAGTAACCAGTTAGTTGTTCATGACACGTCTGGGTTTTAATTGTCCGCCAACTAATTCTGCAATTCCAAGAAATTTTCCAGAATGGTAAACTCTTCTAAGTCCACTGATTACTGGTTCCTGATTACTGATTACTTGACCTTGGTCAAAACGCATCGCGTCTGTTTCATTCAATTCCAAAACCAGAATGTCCTCCAGTCCGAAATCTATTGGTTGCAGATACGCAATTATATCTGCCGGGCTATTATTATACAAATTTTCCAAGAAATCAAGTGATACGGCATCTTTTATTAAAAAACCATTTGATCCTGTACGGCGAATCATATTGGTTGTTCCGATAAAATCGTGTTCGTGGTTCGTGTTCGTGGTTCGTGATTTCTGATTTATTTTTTCAATTATTTGTTGAACCAGTGTGCGTACATACGTGCCGGCGCTGCACTTTACTGTAAATTTATCCAGCTCAACTCGGAGCTCTCTAACCTCAACTCTGCGTACAGGCATCTCTATGTCAATGCCTTTTCGTGCCAACTCATACGCTTTTTTACCATTAATTTTTATCGCACTGTATACGGGTGGTGTTTGTTCAATTTCGCCGATTAACTCCGCGCAAGCGCGGAAAAGACACTGGGCACTGGGCACTGGGCACCGGGTATTTTCTTTTATAATATTACCATCCATATCGCCAGTATCTGTTTCTATCCCCCATTTAATACTAAATTCGTACTCTTTATCCCTACTATTGCCTAGTGCCTCATGCCTAGTGCCTTTTTGGACGGCTGTGCCGTCCAAATACGGAATCATTTTTGTCGCTTCGCCCAGTGCGATTGGTAATACACCCGAAGCCATAGGGTCAAGCGTACCGATATGTCCGAACTTGCGCTGTCCGAACATTTTTGCGATGCGCCATCCAGCCTGACGTGATGTCATACCTGACGGTTTGTCCAAAATTACAAATCCGGATTTCATAAATCAAACAAGCTTAATTGTGGTTTCTTCGCCGGCTCTTCAATTTTGCTTTTTACAATTGATGGCTCTTCGGTGCCCGGGATTACAACTGGCTCTTGTAGGGGTGCGGCTTCCGCACCCGCACAGTCCGTCGGGCGGGAAGACCCCGCCCCTACATTGTTTTCTAAACCTTTCAAAATCCGCTCTGCGCTTTCAATAACTGACACGGGCATTCCGGCCATTTTTGCAACGTGAATTCCGTATGAACTTTCCGCCGTACCAGGCACAACTTTGTGCATAAATATAATTTCGTTATTATGCTCTTTTACTTGGACCGTTAAATTTTTAACATTTTCCAGTTTCCGGTTTCCAGTTTCCGATTTCGGCGAACATTGCGAAAGCAATGTGAGTTCATGATAATGCGTCGCAAACAAAGTGCGTGGTCGCAATGAATCAATAAATTCCAAAACAGATTGCGCAATCGCCATACCATCATAAGTCGCTGTGCCTCGTCCGATTTCATCAAATATAATAAATGATTTTTCTGTTGCACGATTTAATATGTTTGCGGTCTCTGTCATTTCAACC
>WQVP01000006.1 GCA_009785765.1 Alphaproteobacteria bacterium
ACTCATTATACTTTTTCATATGTAAAATATAAACCAAGTAAACACAAAAATAAAGTTGATTTTACGATTGTCTACTATAAATTGTTTTGCGTACATCGGTTTTCTATGACGCATAACAAGCGCTCCTTCCGCCAAATAGTGGGGCAAAAAAACCGCCGAACGGCGGTTTTTTATTTTGCTTCAAGTGGGATGACCGAAACAGTTGATCGGTTAAGGCGTCCTTTTTTGAATTTAACATGGCCTTCGGTTGTTGCAAAAATCGTGTGATCTTTACCCATGCCGACGTTTAAACCCGGATGAATTTTTGTGCCACGTTGGCGCACAATGATGTTTCCGGAAATCACTTTTTGTGATCCGCCTTTTTTGATGCCTAGTCTGCGTCCGGCGGAATCTCTATTATTTTGGGTTGATCCACCACCTTTTTTCTTTGCCATAATTTGCTCCTTTGCTTGCGCAAAGTAGGGATTAGGGACTAGGGATTAGGGATTAGTAGTTTTGTTATTGTTGGAATTATCTTCCACAAATTCATACTTTACTAATCCCTAATCCCTAATCACTAATCACTACCCTTTTATTCCGGTGATTTTAATCACTGTTATATGTTGACGGTGTCCCTTTGTGCGGCGGTAATTTTTACGACGCTTTTTCTTGAACACTATTATTTTATCTGCCCGTACTTGGTCGGCGATTTCGGCTGTGATTTTTGCGCCTTCTATTAAAGGTGCGCCGACTTTGTCGCCAATCATAAGAACTTCGGTGAATTCAATTTTTTCACCAGCATCAGATTTTAATTTTTCAACACGAAGAGTATCGCCAACTTTACAGCGGTACTGTTTGCCCCCGGTTTTAAATATTGCAAATTCACTCATATTTTATCCTTATATTTGCATTATTGCATAAAAGTTTGTGCAATAATAACATATTTTTATTGCTTTGCAACAAAAAAGTAACCAGTGACCAGTAACCAGTTATTATTTGCCGACTGAAAGACATTTTTGTAGCCTGGGACAAACCAACTGGTTACTGATTACTGGTCACTGATTACTAAAATACGCCACCCATAATCGCACCATCAGTATGCCCATCTGGACGAGCGGCACGTGCCGGTGGATTTGGCGTCTGGCCTGGCAAAAATGCCTCTGTTATAATGCGGCCGTCTGTGGCATGCACGGCGGCGACGCCTGTTGTGCGTTCAACCCGGACAAATTCAAGCCCGTCTGGAATTGGGAATGGTCTGTTTGGTTGGCCGTAAAGCGCCTCTCTCATGAAATTACCAAAAACTCTGGCCGCCATGAACGATCCGCTTCCACGTGCCATAGGCCTTGGGGTATCATATCCCATCCATACGCCAACCGCCAAATCTTTGGAATAACCGATAAACCATACATCACGCACTTCGTTTGTTGTTCCGGTTTTTCCGGCAACTGTTTGGCCGGGGACACGTGCTTGGCGGCCGGTTCCGTGTTCAACGGCGCCTTGTAAAATACTTGTTATTTGATACAAAAGGCGTGGGTCGGCCAATGGCTCCCCGCGCTCTATTGGTGGTGGCGGCAACATGCCCGGAACCCAGTCTTCCATTCCACGGGTTTCGTATCTTTTGCCACGAACCTCTACGTTAATATTTCGGCCAAATCTGTCTTGGACATAGTCAACAAACGCAAGGTCTATTAAATGCCCACCATTTACAAATGCGGCAAAACCTTTGGTAAGACGGGCAAGAGTTGTTTCACCAGAGCCCAGCGCCAAAGACATATTCCAATCACGAATACGACGGGTTTCGTATACGCCAAATCTTGTCGCCGCCTCTATTGATGGGCGAAGCCCAATATCTTCAACCAATCGTATAACCGGAACGTTTCGTGAAGTCTCCAAAGCAAAGCGGAACGGAACAGGGCCCAAGAAACGGCGGTCAAAATTTTCCGGTTTCCACAAAAGGTCGCCTTCACGGAATCCAACAATCGGCGTGTCCAACAATAATGTTTGCGGCGTAAAGTTCCCAGTTTCAAGCGCAGCAAGATATATAAACGGCTTTAACGCAGATCCAACCTGGCGGCGGGCCTGCATCGCACGGTTAAACGAAGATTCTCTGAAACAGTATCCGCCCGTCATGGCCAACACTCGGCCGGTATGTGGGTTTATAACAATTATCCCGCCTTGTAATTGTGTGCCTTCGGCATTACGATGGTGTGCGTTATTATACCGGCGAAGCTCTGCACGCAAAGCATTTGCGGCCGCACGTTGAAGACGTGGGTCAATTGTCGTCCGCACGTAAAGCCCGTGGTTGTACAAACGCTCTCGCCCAAGTTCAGCCAATAATTCACGGCGCACTTCTTCGGCAAAGAATTGGAATTCAGGCTCCATCCGGTCCCAAAATCCACGTGTGAAATTTAAATGTGCGGTAAGTCTTTCGTTTGCCTCTGCTTGCGTGATTTCGCCCGCACGTACAAGCCCCCGAACCTCTCTGTCCATGCTTAATGCCTCGTCTGCGGCCTCTTGCGATATAAATCCATCCGCCACCATACGCCCAAGAACATAGTTTCGGCGATGGATTGCACGAACACGATTATTCGGCGCCATAGGAAGTGCGGCCAAAAACGCCATTTGATTTAATGTTAATTCTTGGACCGGCTTATCAAAATATACCAGTGCCGCAGAACCAATTCCATGTGCACGGCCGCCCAAAAATATCTGGTTTAAATAAAGTGTCATAATATGCTGTTTTGAAAACGCACGTTCCAGGCGAAGGGCCAACACAGCCTCTTTTACTTTTCTTTCAATAGAGCGCTCTGGTGTTAAAAAGAAATTCTTTGCAACTTGTTGAGTAATAGTGGACGCACCAGAAAATCTTGCCGGGCCGCCAAGCCAACGTATAGTATTATTTTTAAGCGCACGCACAATTCCAATTGGATCAATGCCCGGATGCCACCAGAAATTTTGATCTTCGGCCGCAATAAATGCGTTTACAAGCATGGGCGGAATGTCTTCAAAATCAATGAATACACGACGCTCTTCGGCGTATTCTTGCAACAAAGAACCATCAGATGCAAAAAGGCGTGTTGCCACAGGCGGCGTATATGTTGCCAAAGCTTTATAGTCCGGAAGATCAGTAAAAGCATAACGTACAATTATAAATGTAAATGCAAAAACGCCCGCAACAATTGCGTAAAACATAATGCGAAATGCCCATTTAAAGGCTATGTTTAATCTGTCCAAAATAACATTAAGTGGTGGCATTGCGGCACGCATTATAAAGCAATAAAATAAAAAATAAAGGATAAAAAGTTGAGAATTGAGAATTGAGGATTGATTTCTTGTTCTCTCTTCTCAATCATCAGTTCTCAATTTAAAAAATCCCCATACGGGGATTTTTTAATTAGAGCTTCTGGCGAAAAAATTTTTCCCGGATGCTTCTTTGATTCTGTTTAACCTTTCTTCCTCATAGGTTAATTGACCGCGCATTGCACGCAGCTCTGCGTCAAGCGATGCTTCCAGTTCACGATATTCCACAAACGTCATAATATTTTCCGGAGAAACCCCAGAAAGCAAAAGCTGACGCCTTTCTTCTTCGGCAAAGATAATAACCACAGTGCGTGAAAGATTTTGATAGCGATGTTCAAGATTTTCTATTTGGCCGGCAAGACGGATTTTATTTGCGAACGTATCAAAATCTCCGCCCATGATTTTCTGTGGTTCGCCCGCTCTGAATCCCAGTGTTGCATAAAGCATATATGATACAAAAAGCGTGCCCCCAACAGCCCAGGCTATAATTTTTTTCTTATTTTTTGGCTTTTTAATTTTTTGGAGTTCTTGTGTAATAGTATTTGTATTCATGTTATTGCCTCTGTCTTTGCTTGATTTTATTTAACTCTGTTTGATAGTTTAATATTTCCGCATTAAGGCGGCGCTTTAAAGGATTCATATCATCCATATTTTCATATTCATAAAGCATGTCTTCCAGCGCAACTGTTAAATATCCCTTTCTGTCCATGTCTGCTTTATCACGAACAAGACCTCGCCTGTCGTTCACCTTTAACACGGTTATAGCCACAACAATGGCAAGTATGGCGGCCGGCCCCAACCACCGCCAATTAAACAATGGCTTTTTGTATTTTTTTACTTTTATTGGCTCTGGCGCATCTTCTATGTACCCTGGGACTGGGTTATCAATATAGGCCGGCTTATCAAAATCACTTGCCATAACCGTCTTGTCATTTGTTTTTACAAGAGGGACTTCTTTTTTTGTTTCTGGTTTTTGCAGATTTTCAACCGCCTTGGCCAGGACGTCAAGATTTTGAGGCTTTGGAATACAGCATAAACATTTATTTTTATTGCCCGTGCATCTGAACATAAAACCGGATTCCTCTGATGCTATGGCTGCATATCTTTGTGCGTCATCAACCTCTATAATCCTTCTGGCGATTTTAACTGCTTTCGCATAGTTTTGTAAAAATTCATCATGATTTTTAATCATGTTGTTATGATTCGCCACAAAGCTTTCTATAGTTATGTCTTCTTTGTTCTTCATATTTTTACCTTAACTTTTTACACCTTTATCTTAACCCAAAGCCACAGTTTGTCAAGAGATAATTAGTCGCCCATTACTTTGTAAAAGCAACTCTTTTTTGTGTTATTACCTCTGCGTATGATTGGCCGCTCTGATTTGTCCAAGCGCGGATAAGGCGCCTGGAATATCGGCGGATTACCCGTTGGTTATGTCTATTGCTGTCAATTCGCACCCGCATCATGCGCGAAGCATTTCGTCTTTCTTGATAAATCCGCCACGTGGGCATATCCCCCGGAAGAATCATTATTTGTACATACGACATATATTTTTCCAAATATTTGTGTGCAACCGTATCTGTCATATCCAAACTTTGTATCATGTGATTGTGTATTATAACAATTTGTGAACGGCGTGACATTTCATCGCTTTGATGTGGTGCGCCTGCACGCGTGCCAACGCCCGCCAACAACAGTAAAAATGTTAAATAGTATTTTTTCATTATTCTTTGGTACGAAGCGAATGCAATTTGCGAACTGTTTTGAAAAATGCAGCCGGTGGATGCTTATGCTTTTTTCGTAAAATACTGCTTGTCGGACTGGCCAGTATTTGCGTTATATTATTACGTACGATTATATCACGTTTACATTTTCCTGTGCCAATATTCTCGGCACACTGTTTTATATTTTTGTGCATATTGCCACATGAGCACAAGCTGCGGGTCCATGGCAAGTTAATTTTTAAATTAAGTATCCAGACCTCTTGCCCAGAGCCTTTGGTTTTGTCTATTTCAAAATAAAGCGTATCAAGACTATATGTATAATCAGCTGAATTGACTTTTGGCACTTCGTGCGCATGGGCCGTTATGCGCATTGCGGCGACACGTGGAAATTCGCCGATTAGAACCGGATGACTTATTTCATTTTTCCGAAGATATATTTTGACATACTCTATTATTCGGGTTCCGTCTTCATTTATACGAAAATTTGACATTTTTATACTCTTTTTGTTATCGGTTAGTGTGCCCAAAATTTCCCCGTGCGGCATTTTGCATTACTTTTTTAAACATAGGAAGTTCATATTTTCCTATCATGTACCGTTCCCATTTTTGGAATTCATCAATCCTGTCCTTTTGTGTATTGGTATAATTATCACGATTTGCGTCCAGCCATGCGATGTGTTCAGCGGCATACTTCTTTTTTAATTCTGGTAAAATTTCTATGTAATGCCGTATCTTATCTGTCAATTCTTTTGGAATAAATCCGATTTGACCGCCAGTTAAAAGAATCATAACAATTGTAAATAAATCTGTATCCGCGCATACTTCAAAACCACCATAAAACTTTTCAGCATCTGGGAAATGCGCCACCGGCCTTTGTTGAAACGATTTTACATAGTCTTTGATATTATCGGCCGGAATTAAATCTATTAATGTGAATCTGTCTTTGTTATGGCAAAAGTGTAAATTTGCCCCACCGTAATCCACCACTAATCCATTTTCACGCACAACCGCTACATCATGGACAAGCTTTGCAATTGCGCCCTCTGCCGCAACTCCCAAATGATCATTTATAATTTTTACAGGCATGCCATATGCCTCGTGATATATCATATATCCACTTGGCCATCTCTCGTCCGCATCATCCTTTACTTCGTAATCTATCAGGCGTGCAACACCGATGCCAGCTCTGGACAGAGCGGACGTTTTATGTTTAAGCGTCCACAAATCAGACTCTGACATTTGGAAATACCCATCCAACATTATCATTTGCGGATTAACCTCTGCATCACGATAACAGATTTTCTTATAACGCGACAATCCGTCCGCACGCTCTGGGAATTTTTCTTGGTATGAATATCTGAAATAACGACCAAAAGGCGTTTGCATTTTTACGGCCTTTTGATAATAGGGGATATTTCGTTAAAAAACTTTTTTTCCAAAGATTGTGCGGCTCGCTCATATTTTTCATAAAGGGCTGCGATTCTTTTAATTTTGTCCAAAGGCCTTCTTATTAATTGTACATCGGTGTTAATAGTTTCGTATTTAACATCTCCGTCTGGGCCTCTGACCTGGGTGCCCCACCAACCAAACGGTTCTTTATCAGTCATCTTTCCGTACAGCTCAAAAACAAACACTGTATCGCCGGAAACAATTCCATAATTTGCCGTGTGCTGTGCGCCATAAAAACCATCCAGCTTTTGTTCACGCATTGTATCGTCCCACTCCCCGGATTCGTTAAAGGTAAAGCCTGTGTCGCCGACGCCTGCGACTTTGAATTCTTGGCGCCAGACAAAGGCAAAGTGCACTTCTTCGGGACGTGCGCAACGCAATGTATGTTTTCGGCCAAATTGATATTTGTTAAGCGCAACACCAATCCATTTATTGCCTCTTTTACCAACAGGCGGTGCATCAACATTATTAATCGCATGCGCCTCAAACGCACGGAGAAGTGCTTTTTTGGTTATGCGATTTTTTTCTTTTTTTGGCTTTGGCATTTTTATATTTACTTATTGTTCGTTAATAGTTTTGTGCAAACGCTTGTGGGTGCGCTGAATATTTTCTGCTGGGCGTCTATAATTTCGCACAAACATTCCAATTTTATCCCAAGACGTCTTATCTCGTCCTCTGTTCTTTGATTGCCTGAATTTGGCACCTGTCCCATTTCTGTGCGCAATCTGTTCATATCTTTAATAATATTAAAATATTCGTTATAAAGATTAACCATATTGCACGCAAATTCAAACGCATGAATCGCATGCAGCCAATCCGCATTATTTTCCACCAGATTCCGCCATATCATAAAGTCTTGGATGCGCCTGGACACATCTGGATGCATGGTGCGGCCTTCGCATTCAAAGCCACGAAACTCTACATAACGCCAACGCATTCCGCCGTGCACAGTTGCGCCACCCGGAAATCCGATTAGCTCAAATCGCAAATTCGGTATGGCAAAAAACTCTCCACGGAATTGAACGCCTGTGTACCAGCCTTGTAACCCAAACGAATTAAACTCTTCTGGTGCAAATACTTGGCCGTTGCTCCAAAATATTTTTTCAAGACCTGCAAAATCAATCCTGTGGCATCCGCCGCCCGCCAAAACAACCGCTGGCCGCACGCCAAGCGATGGCAAATGATGTGTTGTAAAATCGTTGCTGTTTTGTATAAATTTTCCGGACAGTTCAAAGAATCTTGACCGCTTTTGATTATACTCTTCTTGTTTTGCCCGCATTTCATAATCATCTTTTGAGCACGCCGCCAAAAGTACGGTAAACATCATTATAACAAAATATTTTGACATTTTGTTGGGCATTTTTATCGGCCTCCATCACGAAGATATTCCCAAAGGTTTCTTGTTTGCTCTATTAATTGCTTGTTAACAGTCATGCCCTCAATACAGTCTTTAAAATCATTTCTTGTCTTCATGTTTTCCACACAGGCCGTTAAAACATCAACCCATTTATCCAACCGGCGAAGCACAATATTTGGATCAACTGTTGTCTGATGCGGCAGTGCGGGATCTCCGACAATGGCGATATTTTTATTCCAAAGCGGGTTTTTAACATTTTGAAGTTGGCCCATTTTAATGCCCAATTGTCCGAAAAGACGACTTATATCCCTGTCTGATAATCTTGATGGATTGAACCCTGTTGACATTTTTACATCCTTTTTTGTATTATGAACACATAATACACCGTCAGACCAATTTGTCAAGCTAATAACAAACAAACAATTACTATAAACGACCGAAAGACATTCTTGCAATCTGGAACAAGCCAACTGATTACTGATTATTGATTACTGATTACTAGATTGTCCAACAAACTGATAATCGTCATAGGCCCCACGCCGCCCGGCACAGGCGTATATGCGGCAGCTTTTTTATAACAATCTGGATGCACATCGCCAAAAGTTCCGGCATCTATTAATACGACGCCATCTTTTATATCGTCCGGTTTTATAAGGTTTTTGATGCCGGCGGCACTTATGATTAAATCCGCACTTTGCATAATTTCCCTGGGGTTTTCGGTTTTTGTATGAATGACCGAAACATCTGCGCCATGCGCTCGCAACATCTCTTTGGCCGGTGCACCAACCGTCATACCACGTCCAACAACTATGACGTTTTTGCCTTGCAACGGGATCTTTCCTGCCCCCTTGGGGGCGGGTGCCGGCTTTGCCGGCGGGTGGGGGTTATAATAATTTTCCAAAATAATCTCTATACCACGCACCGTTGCAGGCATAAATTTTGATGCGGGATTCAGACCATCAATATCTTTGTCTGGACAAACCGCGGCACAAATTTTCCGCGCGCACATATGATTTGGCAAAGGCAATTGCACCATAACTCCGTGCACATTTTTATCACCGTTCATGCGATTAACAACTTCCAAAACTTCGGATTCTGGCACATTTTCATCAATCTTTATAATATCGCACACAACACCAATTTCCGCCGCACGCTTTTGTTTTGCGCTTACATACCGAACGCTTCGCACGTCTTCGCCGACCAAGATTATCGCCATGCGCAAATTACGGCCGGTGGCACGCACACGCAAATCCACCGCCATTTTATCCGATAAAGTTGTGCCACATAGAATCATTTGATAATTATATCACAATTGTTAATTCTTAATTCTTAATTTTTAATTTAAAAAAAAGTCCCCGATAAATCGGGGATAAAAGGTGTCGGGCAAGCCCGACATAGGTGTCTGGCGAACCAGACATATATATTGTATTGGTTTTTGTGCCTGAATTGGATTCATACTGGCGACGACCTACTCTTCCGGGCCATAAGACCAAGTACCATCGGCGATACGGGGTTTCCCTGTCTAGTTCGGGATGGAATAGAGGGTTTCTCCCGCTCCATAATCACCAGAATGAATCCAATTTGCAACATCGTAATAATCTCAAAGTTATCTGAATCTTCTTATAAACAAACTCTTCAAGCATTCTTGTTAAAATAAACAAGTGATAAAAAGTCAATCATCCGATTAGTATGGTTTCGCTGAACGCCTCACAGCGCTTACACGTACCACCTATCAACGTCCTGGTCTTGAACAGGATTAATGGGGATATCTTATCTTGCGACCAGCTTCCCGCTTAGATGCATTCAGCGGTTATCTGTTCCGAATTTAGCTAACCTGCGCTGCCACGGGCGTGACAACAGGTACACCAGGGATTCGTACGACCCGGTCCTCTCGTACTAAGGTCATGTTCGCTCAAATATCCTACGCCCACAGTAGATAGGGACCTAACTGTCTCACGACGTTATTAACCCAACTCACGTACCGCTTTAAATGGCGAACAGCCATACCCTTGGGACCTGCTCCAGCCCCAGGATGCGATGAGTCGACATCGAGGTGCCAAACACTCCCGTCGCTATGGACGCTTGGGGAGCATCAGCCTGTTATCCCTAGAGTAGCTTTTATCCGTTCGCGATGGCCCTTCCATGCGGAGCCACCGGTATTCTAAGACCGACTTTCGTCTCTGCTCGAGGTGTCCCTCTTGCAGTCAGGCTTGCTTATGCCTTTGCACTCACCGGCTGATTTCCGACCAGCCTGAGCAAACCTTCGCGCGCCTCCGTTACCGTTTGGGAGGCGACCGCCCCAGTCAAACTGCCCACCATGCACTGTCCCGCGCCCCGATAATGAACGCCGGTTAGACATTACAACATACAAGGGTGGTATTTCACCAACCGCTCCACGAGAACCAAAATCCTCGCTTCAAAGCGTCCCACCTATCCTACGCAAATATGTCATAATGCCAGTACAAAGCTGCAGTAAAGCTTCATAGGGTCTTTCCGTCTAGCTGCGGGTACTGGGCATTTGCACCCAGAATTCAATTTCACTGAGTCTATGTTGGAGACAGTGGGGAGATCGTTACGCCATTCATGCGGGTCAGAACTTACCT
>WQVP01000007.1 GCA_009785765.1 Alphaproteobacteria bacterium
GCCGGACATACACACATACTTGGCACAGCGGGCGTCGGGACGTCACTTCTTCCAAACACTCTTCCCTGGGTTTGGGTGCACGCATTCCGAGCAACGGCGCTATCAATCATGAAACATCTTGGGCATGCCGCACTTGTGAATTGCATGTTTTGGCCGGCCGCCGTGGTCGCTATGACAAGGCAAGTGTGTCCGTCCCATACAACAAACCGTTCTGCCATAGATTCCGGACAACTACAATGTCCATATGGAGCCGGCAAAGCCATACCTTGGAATGTTGTGCTTGAATTTCCTGGACATGGCTCAGCAGGTACACATCTTCTTTGTACATAATTCCATGGGGCGCCGTCGGGGCATGCCGGACACCCAAGGTCTCCAGTTGTGCGGTTTCTTACAACGCATCTGCATGGTTGTACAGCGTGGGTTGCGGTCATTGGACTTGGGGCTTGGGCATTAAACAGGCCTGTTAAAGACGAATATCTTGGACAATCAACCCATGGGACACACTGTCCATTAACTGGTGCGAACCCGGCATTACAACGACACATATTATTTGCCCAGCCTCTCTCAAGTCCATTATTAAGATGGCCGGCTTCAAATCCGCTCATAGTAAGCGTTGCATTATCCATCGTACAAAGCATGCTTTGTGCGAACACTTCGGAAATTTCGTCTATAAATCTGTCGGCATTCCACCCGCCTTGCCCGCGAAGCTCTGGCTGCGGAAACACAGCAAATCCACAAGTTAACGCAACATTACGGCATGCGCCACGCATAATATTGTGTATGCTTTGTGCGGATGCGCCGGATGCCCATAAATTAACCTGTGCCATTTGCGCTGTATAACAGGTTGCAAGGTCTTGCAGACAAGTTGATGCGAAGTCTGCAATTATGCGTTCTTGTCCGGCACGTATACCAACCATGGCACGCTGTATATAAAGTCTTATAACATCGTTTTCTGGGTTAAATCTTCCGTCCCGATCGTGCGTTACCGCACGGCATCTGTTCATAACGCCGCGGCAAAGTCCGGATATTGCCTCTTGCCCAGTGCCAATGCGGCCAAGCAAATATCGTATAACCGCATGATAAGTCCCGGCATCGGTAAGCTGTTGTGGGTTCACACTTATTCTTTGTGCATCAAAAGGATTGCCTGTGGCATCACGCATAAGCGAACGGATTCTTGTTATATCTTGGCCCAGGACAACACGTCCATTTTCATCAATAAATTGTTTTGATGGATCCAAACATTTTACATAATCATTTCCGCAAACCATCGGGTCTGTCATACATTGTTCAAGCGCCGCCACACAGCCACGCGCATCCAATTCATTGTGTGATTGCATAACTGAAAGACGTGCCTGTTCAAGCATACGAATGGCCGCACGAACATTGCCACGAAGATTATTATTCATGCGTTCAAGACCTGTTTCAAATGCTATACAATCTCTGTCTATGGCCATTTGATAGTATGCCTCTACTCTGGCCATATCTGCGCCGGCTCTGCGACAATTATCCAATATTGCACGGCATCTGTTTTGCGCTTGGTTGAATAATTGTGTGCCACGCATATTTGCAAAACTTCCGGCATTGTTGCCGCCGCCAAACATATTGTTAACATTAAACATATCCATAACGTCGCCGCCAAATTCAAAGTTTATATCAATGTCCAGCCCAAAACCAGTTTGCGCCTGTTGCACTGTTTCATCCGGAGAACGGATAAGTAATTCAATTTGATTTAATAATTCACGGTTGGCGGTTCTGTCAGTTTGTCCGCCAAGCGCCATCTCTGCCTCTGTCGCAGACATAATAGACCGGATTTCATCCGCCGTTAAACCGATATAGCGAATACGCTGGGCCACTTCGTTTAATTCATTATTTGCATCACGTACGGCACGTTCAATAGCGGCGTATTCCGTTAATCTTGCGCTGCATGAACATCTTTGTTGGTTGGCGTCAATAACATTACAGAATTGATCCATACAGTCCATAAATTGTTGTTGGCATTGAAGAGTGATTTCAGAGACCTGTGCAATATGGTCGCCCATATCGGCAATCGCAATCGGAGAAATCGCAGCACGGGCAACCTGTGCATCAGATGCGGCCATGCGATTTAATTCGGCTGCGACGACGTTTGCATCACGTGCAACTGATGGCCTTTGTGAAATTCCCGCACGACGTGCAGCGGCATCTGTTGTACCACGTGTTGCTTGTTGTTGTTGCGCTATGGCTGCACGGGCCTGGGCTGGAATGGCCGACCGTGCTTGTTGGCCGCCAACCATAGTGCGTGTTGTTGTTGGCTCTGTCGCGCGTACTGCGACCGCTGTTCTGGCTGCGACTGCTGGCTCTGGCGCACGAACTGCTCCCCGGGCCACGGCTTGTTCCTGGGCACTTCTGGCGACAGTTGGCGCACGGGCTGGTGCGGGGGCGGGCTCTTGTCTTGTTATAGCTGTTCTTGCGGCAATGACTGGCTCTTGAATTCTTGCCTCACCAAAAGCATCGGGTGATGCCACAGTTGGGACGTGCACCACGGTACGACTTGCACGTGGGCTTGCTGCGCCGTCGTGAAACACAGGCGAGTCGTTCGCAACCGCAAAACCTGTAATAAATACAGCAAGCAATAAAGATAAAGGAATTATCTTATTCATAATCTATATAATTATATCATAAATCATAGCTAATAACTAATAGCTAATGGCTAATAACTTTTGCGTTTACTTCGCTCACAATCTATTTAAAAGATGTCGCCAACGGCGACACCACAACTATTCACTATTCACTATAAAAAATAGTTTTTTATAAAAACTATAACCCGCAGACTTAAAAGGCTTGCGGGTCATTTTTTGTTTGCCCCGATTTTCTATGTCGTGAATATGTCTCTTTTCAAATTTTCAACTCTGAAATAAGTTGCCCAACAGACCAGTTTGTGTGAGTTGTTCCGGGTATGATTTTATAATTTAATCCAACTCCAATACCTATCAACTTTTCATAAGATTGTAGACGGGATTCATTTAATGTATCATCTTCTTCAGCCTGTAACCAATTTATAATAAAGTCGGTGTGTGGATTTTCAGGCAGCGGAAATGATGGTGATATGTCTGCGCCCCAAACGACTACATTTTTTGCGCCATATTTTAATGCCATACGCATTGCCATATCCCCCCCCTGCGATTGCCCAGCCCAAATTATGTCATTTGGAATTTTGTCTGCACCTACAATCTTGTGTGTTTCTGTTTCAATGTGCTCTATTGACTTGTTAAATTCAACTATAGCTTCCTCAATAGGCTGTTTATTTCCATTGTGCCAGCGGTTGCCTTTCTCTCTATGTGGGTTCGGCGCATCAATACAAAAAAGTTCCGCACCCATATGTTCCGCCAACTGTTTAACAGGTGCATATAACTCGTTAGACGAGGCACATCCTTTGCCATGTAAAAATATCATTTTTGTCTTTTTCATATTTGAAATTATAGTCATAATTTTCCATAAAATAAAGTCTAAAAACTTACTTGTCCTTTATAAAGGACAAGTCCGCACCTAACTTAAATTCACATCATTTTCAATATTGAATGCAGGCATCATTACTTGTACAGCTCTGAAACTTCCTTTGAAAGAAAAGAAAGTGTCTTTTTCTATAAACAAAACATCGCCATCATTTATAGATATTTTGTTGTCTTCTATTTCAAAAGTCGCATCAGCAGAAATAAAGTAATAAAAACGATCACTTGCGATGTTTTTCGTAGGCTCATGTTCGCCGTTTGTTAATTCTACAACAACGATACTAAACTTTTTGTCAAAATCTTTTGTAAGATAATTTTTAATAAAATATTCGGAATTGTGATTGTGATTTGTTGTTTCATTTTCTTTTACAAGCTTATACTTCATGCTTTACCCCTTGCAGTTATTGATTGTGTGCCCAATATATGCGGACAACTTATTTTCTTGCCTCTGCGGCTAGTTTTATATCAAACAAATTTAATAAACGCAATATGGTTACAAACTCTGGATTACCTTTGATGCGAAGTTTTTCATCAATCCAAAGATCAGACAAATAGAACCATTTATTGCGATACATCAGGCCAGTTGCAACCCCAATAATTTTGCCATTTTCATCATCAACAGTTACATTAAGTCGCTGTGTATCGGACGGCGCAATACCATATTTAACCTCAATCGCTCGGAAATCATCCTGGATCATTTGGTGCTCTTCTTTGGTTATATCGCGTTTTGTTATTTTCATAGCTTGCTCTTTATATTGCTATTTTATCTAATAATAATTGTAATTCTTCTAGTGCTATGGCTCTAAATTCATCGTCTTGAGATTGTATACGTGACACAATTTCTGTAATAGTGAAAAATTTTATTTCGGTCGCTTCGACTGGATCAAACTTAAATTCAGACAACGGTAAGTCTATGCGAACAATATAACAATCAAAAAATTCTTTTCCTTTATAATAGGTTAACTGTCCTATGTAATCAAAAGATTCTTTTGTAAGTTCAACTCCTAATTCTTCAACCGTTTCACGCATAGCGGTATCAAGAGCAGTGTCGCCAGCCATAACGTGACCGATTACAGAATTCGCCCAACTGTTCGGATATGACTTATGTGGTACCCGACGCTGTAGTAATATTTCATCATTGCTGTTAATAATCCAAACACATGCCGCACGGTGCCAATCGCCATCGTTGTGAACATCTGTACGAGATTTTACTGTGCCTGTTTTTTTGCCGCTTTCATCCAAAACATCAATATATTCTGTCATTAAGCTCTCCTGTAATTATTCCCAGAGCATAGATACTTTTGATTCAAAAATCCAGTCTAAATACAAGTTGTCCAATATATTGGACAACCAGTTATCATAGCACATAATAAATTAGTTCTCAGTTCAAAAAATCCCGCATGGCGGGATTTTTTATCTGATGGGTATTCTTAATCTTTGATTTGGGAATATAAGATCTGGGTTTCTTATTTCCGGATTTGCATCAACTATCATTGTAAAACGTGTACCACGCCCAAGGAAATTACGTGCAATAATCCATAATGCATCACCTCTGCGCACTGTGTAATATGTGGCATCGCCCGGTGTGATTTCTGGCATTGTAAATTCGTGTACGACCTCTGCAACTGTTGTGCCGCTTGTGTCATGTAAACGAATTTTTAAACGATATGTTTCGCCCGGATTTAATGGCTGGGTCGGTACGCCCAACATAAAGTTCCGGTGATCAGACGTTCTTGCAAAGCCAAGCTCTGTATCATTTAATGTCAACGTCACACGAAGACGTGGTATTGCACGACCTGTTACAACTATGCGATTATTTTCCAAGTAATCAATTGTGCGCACGACAAGGTCGCCATCAGACAAAGTTGGTGCCTGCATAACACGTGATCCATCCGCCGTCATTAATAATGACAATGCACCGGCAAAATTTCTGTCAGACGGAATATATACAAATACATTGTTTTCAGATTGACGTCCGGCCTCAACCGCAATTAATCTTATGATGTGATTACCTGGGTTTAATGGGCGGCTTGGTGCGTATACAAATTCTCCGCGGCGGTCGGCGTTTTCGGTTGCGACGATTTGACGGTTAATCATAATGGATACTTTTTGGTTCGGCAAATAACGGCCGGCCACAATTAAATTTCCGTTTTGTTCAATGCGAACAACGTCAAAAGACGGCAATACAACTTCGCCGATAACACGAACGGTGGGTTCTGCGATACCATCAATTTGTTGTTCAATTGGTTGTGCGACGACGGTTTTGACCGTGCGCTCTGTGCGTTCAGATGATGGGATAATTGCCCAAATCACAAGCGCAAGTATTGCAACAACGCAAAGGATTGGAAACCAATAATCTTTGATATTAAAACCACCGCCAAGTATGCGAACAGGCGGGCGATTAACGTCGTTTTTTACGGCGGACGGTTGTACAACTGGCTTTATAACGATTGGCTTTGGTGCTGGCGCAGGCGTTGGTGCGGATTTTGTTTTTTGCACTTCTGATATCCTTTTTTCTGGATTGCTTACCGCCGGAGTACTTGGACGATTTTTACGCCACAAAGCCGCAATACGACTGTGTTTTGCCAATGCTTCTTCCATGATTTCTTCGGTCGTTTTTTTGACTTTTCCCATTCTTGCGAATCTTGTATCTTTTGCCATTTTTGCGGTCCTTTATATCTTTATTTATATAAGGCCTCTCTCCGCATCCCTGATATTATTGCCCAAATATTACACAAAAACATTCTATTTGTCAAGCAAATAAAACCCCGCACTGCGGGGTAATTTTTTATAGTTCCACACTTTGGTGGCGAGACGCGCCCTTATTGGGCGACAAGCGCACGGACTGTCCATTACAACGCGACTACCATATCTGCTCTAATATGTAAGAATATGTATAGAATGGTATTTCTGCATGTTGTAAAAAGACATATACGGGACATAAGACCACCGACACCACACTGACAAATAAAAATAACTCTTTGTCCTTTATAAAGGATAAGTGATAAATTTGCTTTATTTTTACCGTTGTTACGGATATACTTTTGTCATGAAAAATGATATTCAATTTCTTGGTATAAAATGGGCAAACGGGACACCGAAATTTATGTTGGCGAATGATGATGGGTTATATTTTGATAATATACCTGATATATTGAATATTTCCATAACTAAAACAAAAAAATGCTCAGGGTATTATGATTTAGAAAAACGAGAATATAAATCATGCCCAAATAAAGTCGATATGACTGAATCTGATTTTGCACAATGTAAACAATGTCGCGATGCTAATGGGTTTGGTTTATGCCTTGGTTGTAATGGTGGAATTTGCCGTGCGGATAATAAACACGGATTAGCGTTTTGTAATCAGCCGCATATTGTGTATTTGGCTTTATTCCCAAATGATAAGTTCAAAGTTGGAACCGCCACCGAATATCGCAGCCTTACGCGAATGTATGAACAAGGGGCGATATGTTCAGTATTTTTTGCAAAAGCCCCAAATGGCAGAATTGCACGGCAGATAGAACAAGCGGCATCAGAACTGGATATATCAAAAAATATGAATTCAAGTTATAAAATGAAAAATCTGATTTTTGATTCAGATTTGCAGAATATCCAACAACAACTAATGCAAAAATTAAACAAAGTGCGTTACAGATTATCTGAATTTTCAGAATACTTCATAGAACCAGAATATAACGTCTTTTCTGAAATTTATAATAAAATCTACAATAATCTGACGGAAAAGCAAACTGCAGATTTATTTGGAGAATCAAAAATAACAATTAAACCGTATGATGTTTTAACCGATGTTTCAGAAATAACTGGAAACTTAAAGTCAGTTATGGGTGAGCTTTTGCTAACTGAAAAAAACGGAACAATTAAGGTTATAAATGCAAAACCTTTGATTGGATTTGTTATAAATATGAGTAATTAAATACACTGTCTAATATATTAGACAGTTGCGAAAAAAGACATATACCGGACATAGGAATTTTGTATTTCTAAAAAACAACCCGCAAAGGCAGAGCCGATGCGGGTTTTATAATTCACACGGAACTATTTTTTATGGAGTCTGGGCCGGCAATTCCCAATCGCGTACTGCGACCGCCCCATTATCAAGCAAACACTGTTCACGGAAATCACGAGAATCCCCAGAAGTCGTCGGCTGTGATGGATCTGTGCTTATGGGATTTGGATCGCCAAGTATTTCAAATATAGTTGTTATATTGCGGCACTCGCCATTGAATGGATTACAGCTTGCATCGTCTGACACGTCTATTGCCTGTTGGACGCCGCCAATAGCTGGTGCACAAATCATTTCACGGAAGCACGCCGGAGCATTTACCTGAAGACGACATGTATTCCTTATCTGTGTTACACCCCAACCTGGATTACGACGCTCCATGTCATTATAACACGTAGTCAACTCGGATATACATGCATGCAAGTTATTTCGCCCGGCATTAAATCTTGTTACACGCTCTTGCTCTGCTTCTCTTTGGAATTCCAAACGTGATGTCTGCAACAGGTTTGTTGCCGCAATACGTTGTAATTCAAAGTTCTGCGCAAGCTGGCGCAATTGTTCCTGGTACAAATCACAGTCCGCATTTGCATCCAACAAATAGCGCATTATGATTGCACGACGTGCATCAGAAATTGGTTGGCGCAATGCGCTGAACGGGTCAACGTTATTTGCATATCCGAAAAAGTCTGGTGATGCACCCGCACCACGTTGCCCATGTTGCCAGCGATGCAGCGTGGTTTCAACGTTCGCATTTTGATTGGACACGGTGATATTGGAATTAAGGTTGCTTGGCTGGTGGCGCACGGCCGCAACTTCAAATATACCGTTAAAGCATGAATCCAAAACTCTTGCACAAACATTATTATGCGCAAGCGTGAACAAGTCATAGCCCCAAGTTTGCGCCAATCTGTCTTCGGCTGCTTGTTGCATATTTTGGCCGGCCGCCATACCGATTTGTGAAAACATATTATTCAAGTTTCTGAATGATTCAGCCAAGGCATCATTACCAAAGTTTTGTGTCAAATTATCCATGCTGGTAACACTTGTTGCCATGGATTGCAATGCCGAAAGAATCGTAGAGTCCGAGCCATCCAAAAGATTTTGCCAACCATCACCCAACGTTGTCTGACAAAAACTTGGTGCCGTTGGCGTAACATTTGCACAGTCAATCGGAAGTCCCGCATTATCAACCGCCAACATTCTGTTGTTTTCGCACCAATTCCGTAATTGTCCGGTTCTTTGTGCATCACGGAATGATACGCACGCAAGCGTTTGCTCTGCCTCTGTTAATGTAAATGCCGCAGTTATCGGACGGCCACGTGCGGCGATGATAAGTGATAATTCACCAGAAACACGTAATAAATCTTCACGTGCATGGTGCAGATTTTCTGTGATTGTATTAAATGCAACAACACGTGCGGCGCATGCACACCGGCGTTGCCCAGGATTACGTGCAGTACAGATTTCATCCATACATGCATAGTATGCTTCCATACATTGGGCAATGGCGTCGCCAGACAACAATCCAGTCACAGGATCAATAAGATTTCCCCACTGGCCAGTTTGCAATCTTGCGGCCAATGCTTGGTTGTCGCCACGCTGTGGTGGACGCATGATATTTGTTGGGCCCATGCTTATACGTGCAACGCTTCCAGGTGCGGCTGTTGCACTCCTTGCGGCAACCGTACGACCAGTTGCGGCATTACGTGCGACCACGCCACGGTCTGTGCCCGGGGCGTTTACTGTTCTTCCGGCTGGGACCGCGGATCTGGCTGTGACGGCACGCTGTTGTTGAATTTGTTGTTGTGGTTGTGCACGGCCTGGCGCAACGGCGGCAGTGGCGGCTGTGCCTGCGCCCATTGCTTGGGGCACTGCTTGTGCGGCACTTCTTGCGGCAACTGCACGTTGAGCGGCGGCCTGTCCAACCTGTGCGCCCTGCATAGCTTGGGGCGTTGCGGCACGATTGGCAACGGCACGTTGTGGTTGTACGGCTGCGCCGCCTGCACGACCTGGTGCGACATTACCGCCCGCACGTGGCGACGGCTGTGCCTGTCCGACTGGTATCATTTGCTGTTGTAGTTGATGCCAAATGGCCGCTTCGCCAAATGGTACAACACCTGTGTTTGCACGGGCCATATTTGCGACAACCGCAAGACATAATGCAACAACAAAGAAATTTTTGAATTTCATGATATATCCTTATCTTAACGATATTATATATTTATATTATATCACAAGTGGCGAATCGGGTAAAGCGGAAATTGGATTTTAAATTTAAGATTTAAGATTTAAAATTGTAGGGTTTTGTTCTTGTTGGAAACAGTGAAAAAAACAACAATAATTTCATAGAAAACCAAAAGGAACCTTTATGAAAAAACTGTTAACGCTTTCACTAACACTGACTCTCGCACTTGCTGCATGCGAATTCCCACGTGAGAGAATTTATTTAACATGCGGCGAAGATACCGCCATGATACGTGTTTATAGCGAAAAAATAATTGCAACAATTAACGATGAAACGTTTAAATTCCGTGGGACAGAAACGGGCACAGGAACCAGATTTTTACCGGAATCAGATATAACAAATTTCATGATTTGGAGAGACGCCAATGATTGGGCATTAATAACAATTGACCCGGCCGGCGATATGGTTTTGGTCTCTTGTTATGAATAAAAAATAGTTTTATGCAAAAACTATAA
>WQVP01000008.1 GCA_009785765.1 Alphaproteobacteria bacterium
GTCAACATTTTGACGTGCGCCAGTCCACGCAGTGTGGTTCAAGTTATCCACAGACAATACGTGTGCTTTTGGATTTGCGCTGTACATTTTAACGGTCTTGCCATCAGTCATCGTGACGTCAATTTCGTGATATTTTGGATGAATGTCTTTCTTCATAGTTTTACCTTTTATTTTCCGGGCAATTATACACAGGTTTTTTCGGGAATCAAGCATTATTTACTTACACTTTTATACCATTTTTTTGTATTATCCCACGCTGTGGTTGCGTTTTTCTGTGCTGCTTTGTAATAATCGTCTTTGACTTTGATGTCTTTAAACAGGCTTTGCGTTATAGCCGGAATAGACGTCATAAAGAACGCAATAAATATACCCGACATAATAATTGTTATAACAGAGCGATTGTCATTCTGTAATAAAAGACTTTCAATCAAAAAGCCGCTGTCGTTTGTTTGAAGTGCATATTTTAATGCTGGCGCACCCTCAAACGTGCCGAACATAGCGGTCAAAAACATCACCGAAAATACAACAAATACACCGACCGTTGCAATGCCGACTGTGTCTTTAATCGTCTGGTCAACCACGTCTTTGATATTGCCCGCACCGTCCGGAAATATTTTCCAGCCGCTTTTCCCACCAAAAAGCCAGCCAAGTAAAAACAAAGGCATCATTATAAGATTCATAGAAAGCCTTATGATAACTTCTAGGAAATAAAGCGGAATCGGAATTAATGCCATAAAGAATAAAAAGACAATAAACGCGCCAGTTATTAATAACGGAATATTTGGAAATATCGGAATAAACCATAAAAACTTATGCATATGTTGATATTCAAATGCACTGTTTAATATTGCCCATCCGGTCGTCATCCCAAGTCCCGTCATCTGATGAATTCCGCCCAATTGACATGTTAAATTATATCGCATTGTTGGTGAAAAAGCGCCCGGCGCCCGGCCAATATTATCAATGGTGTCGGATATTGCGGTTGCGACTATGCATGCTTCAAACGCATTGGCCTGTGCCGGCGTTGTATATGCGGCCGCAGTGGTTGAAATGGACAGGCCAATGTTAAATACAGGCTCTATGAAAACACTGGTTATAATTCGTGGTAATGGCGCAAGCAAAACCGCAGATACAACGATAAGTTTTACAAGATGGGTCGTAAATTTTCCAGCAAAATTCCATGCATCGTCCGGTTTGCTCATAGATGGGTCGGGTTTTTGAACACCCATCCATGTGGCAAGCACAGTCCACGCAACCCAAATTGCAGTAAGACCAATGGCGATTGGCACAATAACAACGCCAAGGGCGCTATAAATTCCGGGAATCATTGATGATAATTCGTTAAATACTCCGGAAAAAAGACCGCAAGTCCAACAGCTGGTGAAAAAGTGAAGCGCCCCTTCAAGATCAACCGGCGAAAGCGTCCGGTAAATTGAAAATCCGGTCACGGCAACGGTCGTTATCACCGTCCCAAGAATCAACGGAATGAATGCCGACGCCGACCAAGCGGGAATGGTTATCATGCCTAAGAATGCGAATAGTTTTTTCATGTTTTATCCAATTATATCATAATTTCCGTGCCCGTTTTATGATATAATTATTTATAATATGAAACGGGTAATATATCTTTGCTCTTTGCTCTTTGCTCTTTGCTCTTTGCCGCTTGCGGCAAGTGCGTCTTTTGGTATTGTTGACCATCTGTCTCTTGCGCCATTTATCCCAATGGTCATAGATACTTTTGTATCGGTTGCTATGGCGTCATATAAATTTTTCGTGGCGGACGGGTTTGGAATTATTTATGTTTTGATTTGGGGTTGGCTGGTTATAACAATCGGCCTTACCTTGTTTAAACTTTATATCCCTGGGAAATGGGCGGAATTAATCGGGTTAAAATCGGACGAGCGTTTAATCAAAGGCGAACTTGAACCAATAAAATTCACCGAAGAATTATTAAAGCCAGTCGTTCGTGCAATCATTGCGGTTGTTGTACTTTTGCAAATACAGCCTTATTTCATAACACGTTATATAGTAAATCCGTTTCTGGAATTTGGTGAAATATATACAATGCATATTCGTGATGATATAATCCAAAGGCATGCGGGCCGGTTTGGTTCGCCACAATTTGATTTCGCTGCGCAATGTGCACACATTTCGGAAAACCAATTTATGACGATGGAGTCGTGCCGGTTCTTAACCACGCCTGTTGCATACATAACCCATGCAAATAATTTTGTTATAACACGTGGAATGGATTTCTTTTTGCGTGGCCTCTCTGGTCTTATTCGCATAGTGCCTGCGATACGAGGCGACGCATTTATGGATTTAATAACCGGTATTATTTTGGTTATAACTTTTGTGTCTTCTAATTTCTTTATGGCTTTGTTGGTTATACAGGGAATCTTTACACTTGGGTGGGCATTAATCATGTATCCATTCAAAGTATTAATGTACGTGGGAAAACCAAAAAATCCAGAGGCCTGGATAGATCCGTGGGATGTGTTCAGCGACATAGTTGATGCACTTCGTGGTTTGGTTATAACGATAATTGCAGCTATGTTTATTATGGCGGTTAATATCGCAATTGTTGCCGCACTATTTAATTGGAATTCTGGAATATTCATGGACGCCGCAGGCGGCACAGCGGTAAGTAATGTATCGGGCCTTGCACCAGAGAGTGCAATCGGATTTGGTATGCATTCGGTTACATGGCTTTCTGCGATATTGACTTTTTATTTAATGCTGCGGATTTTTCAATTAACACGTGAACAATTGGAAAAATACACCAAAAACCCAGATGCGCTTTATAAACAGGCAACCGGCGATTTCCATGCCGCTCGGAGAAACGTATTTGGTAAAAAAGGATGGATGAACACCGGCGCAAAAAGTATTGAAAACACCAACAGCGCTATAAAATGGGTGCGTGGTAAATTTTGGCGCAAGAAATAAGTCTATAGTCCATAGACCATAGTCTATAGTCAAAAAGGAGATGAGATGAATAATGTGAAAAATCTTAATGTTTATAAAAGAGCGCATTTGTTAGCATTGGAGATTTATAAAGCTACAAGCAAATTTCCACGTGAAGAAATATATGCGCTTGCTTCTCAGATGCGGCGTTCTGCGTACTCAATCAATTCTAATTTGTCAGAAGGTGGAGCAATAGATTCAAATAAAGAGTACAAACATTTTATAGGTATCGCAAAAGGGTCTGCGGCTGAATTAGAGTATCAGGTATTGTTATCAAAAGACATTGGCTATATTGATGGCGATATGGCAGATAAAATAATTAATGAAATACAACAAATAATAAATATGTTGGTGGGGCTACAAAAGTCTATAGTTTAAAAGACTATAGGCTATAGACTATGGACTATAGACTAATGATATGGCTTGAACCTTTTGCAGAAAGAGCGACCCAATGTTGGGGCTGTGTCATCTTTGACAATCTGTTCAACGTGGTAAGCATCGCAGGCGCCGCAATGTATACATACGTTGCGTGGATTGCAATTGTTCTTTTGGCCGGGTTTATTGCGTTTTATACAGCGCACAGCGTATGGCAAAATATGTATGGCGATAAACCAGATCCCACATATGAAAAATTCCGGGGCGTTTTAATTAATGCAACTGTTGTTCTTGCGCTGCTTGCGACTGGTACATTTTTTCCGCGCATGATTACAAGTATTACCATAGAGCCCGTGGCAAACATCGTACTGGCATATTCGCATGCAATGTTAAATACCACACAGGCGGCGGTAGAGATGCGGGTGCCTTATTTGGAAGATGCAATACAGCTTTCTCCGGATGGATTTTTTCGCCCAGAATTACGTGATACCATAGTCGGCCTTATGCAGGCATCAACAATGCAATTCCAAAATATGATAATTATGGGTCTTTATATCATGGACAGTGCGTTTTCGTGGCAACATATAGGAAGTATCGGCGCCATAGTCCGGCATATACTTGTGTTTTTTGTAGGGGTTGCCTTGGTCTGGCAATTCTTTAAATTATTTGTAAGGTTTTGTTTTTACTTTGTGGATGTTATTATCAATATGGCTATGTTTGCGTTTTTCTTTCCGTTGGGCCTTGCGTTTTTTATAACACAGAATTCAGATTCTGCGGATTGGGTTAAAAAAATCGGGGCATCGTTTTTACCGGGTATGATTAAGCGACTTGTTAATTCCATTATAACTCTGGCGGTCGTTATCATAACATACATAATGATGATGGTATTAATCGCAAGATTCTTTGCGGCGTCTGGCGTGGACACTGCGGCTCTTGCGCATGCGATTATGTCGGGCGATATATACAGAGATGATATCAGCGCAGAAAATGCTGCGGTTATGGGGCTTGCCGGTATGGTGGTTCTTATCTATATTGTAAATTATTTTGAACAACAAATTCCAAGAGTTTCAGAATCAATAATAAGCACATTTGGATTTGACGCCAAAGACATGGATAACAAGATTGGCAAAGAAGTCGGCGACAGCGCATGGGCGCTTGGCGCAAGTATGATAAAATCCACAACTGGCATGGTTAAAACAGTATCAGATAATATCACCGGCAAAGACGCAAAGAAGGAAGATAAGAAAGAAGATAAGAAAGAAGAAGGAAAAGAGGAAAAAGAAAAGTAAACAATAACCAGTTGGACCGTGCCAAATGGATGTACTGATTACTGATTACTGATTACTGCAATGTTTAAAATAAAATTCATTTTCACCGTTTTAAAAGCGCTTCTTTGGATGACAGTGATTGGTGTTGGTGTTTTATATATGTCGCGAAGCATCGGCGGTGATGCCATGGTTTATATGTCTTTGGATTCATTCTTGCGTGCGGTCGGTGCATGCGACCAATATGGTGTGTGTGATTTAACATCTGCGAATGGATGTTTCCTTTGTCCTTTTATAGAAGAGCTTTTCTATCTTATCGGCACAGCCGCATATATGTTTTGGGATGCGTTAATTGGTAATATCTGGATACTTTTGTCTTTGGGTTTTGCGATATATTTATTTCAACATACATACAGTCGCATAAAACAATATAACGAAGCGGCCGCAAAATTAACAGACAATGAAAAAAAGTTAAATTTCAGCGAATGGTTTAACGATGTATGGAAGCAAGCGGTTCGTGTACTAATCGTTGGTGCATTGCTGGGCGCAATTGGATTTGGGGGCGCGGCCACTGTACGCCTTGTTGCGGATATAACAATCACGCCCGTTATGTACATAGGCACCAGTATCGCAATCGCTGCATCCGGTATGGATCCGGCGCTTTGTGGCACAGGCACATTTGCATATGACGCAATTTTGGGCCCAGCATTACAGCCATTTTTGTGCGTGGTTGGATATTTAAACACAGTTGTTTTGGCGGGTGCAGCCGGTGGATTTTCATTAATGAATTATGCCTGGGCCGGCCTGGGCGGCGGTCTTTGGACATGGATTGCGGGTCTTACCATTGTTATAATATTCTTGTTCATTGGCTTTAATCTGTTCTTTAAAATATTGTCAGTTATATTTCAATTGGTGTTTTTAATTATATTCCTTCCGCTTATCATTGCTGCATGGGCATATCAAAATAAATGGAAACTTCTTGACGGGGCGTTTACAAATGCGCTTACTATGCTTGCACGATGTGCTATGCGGATTATTGCCATAACTTTGCAGATTTTAATATTTTATGCGATGGTATCATTCGCAGCACAGCAATATTTCCCAACTATGTTGCCGGCGGGAATTCTGGATTCTCATATAGAGCACACAGATGCACGCACGGTATCTGTTATCGGAGTATTCCAAAGATGTGAAATTGCCGGTACGTTAAATCACACTCAACCAATGGATAGACAATTATTCCGTGAATGTTTTAATTTTGAAAGAATTGCCGTAGAGCGGGCACACCCAGGCGCATTTGATTTTCTTCGCAATGGATTTGACTTTATATTAATGATGTTGCTTTTGTCTTTTGTGTGGCACTATGCGATTAAAAAGAAAGTGGATGAATTATTCTCTGAGACAAAAATCGGAAACGACGATATATTCAGCAGCGATACAAACGTCAAAGACCAAGGCACAGGGTATGAATACGGAAAACATATCCGTGAATTTACGGCGCAAGTATGGAGGGGCCCCGCCGCAATGATTGGCAGAATTGAAAAACAGTTTACAAAGAAAGATAAATAGTGAAAGAGTGAAAAAGTGAAAAAGTTAAAGAGTAATTTTATAAAAAAGTTTAAAGTGAAATCACTTATTCACTTATTCACTTATTCACTTATTCTCTTATTTGCGCAAAGCGTACATGCCCAATCAAATATCCCAGGTTTTGGTACAGTCGGCGAATATGGACAATTTAATACGGTGGAAAACTTGGGTCCCATACATGATACAATGCGGTCTGATATATCCGAATTTGACCGTGGTTTCAGCGATCGGGTTTCGGATGCGGACGGTCAATTATTAGGCTCTTTTACACCGCCAGAGGCCGTTGTGGGACGTGCGTTAATCGCAGGGCTAACCATGATGACGCAAATTATCAATAATTCTTTGGGCGGCATGATAAGTATATTATTGATATTACTGTTTGCATTTTGGATTATGTTAGAGGCGTGGAATGTTATTCAGGGCGACAAAAAAGAAATTAAAGACCTGGTCAAAGAAATTGCCCGCAAAGGTATGTGGATAAGCATCTGGTTCATAATATTAAATAATAATCCTGTGGATTTATTTATGATGATTGCGTTGCCTATTGTAATGACCGGAACGTTTATATCAGATACTATATTAAATGCTGTTACTATGACGGTTGGCGTGCCATTGCCCGATACATGTTATGCAATACGTGCATATATGGCGGCCAACCCAATATCAGACTATGTTATCACCAGCAGCACAGCCGCAGAGCTGTTATGCATGCCAACACGTATGTCTGGATTTTTCTGGACGGCCGTTGCGGCGGGACTGCGTTGGATGTGGGTGGGCGTCGGGTCAAGTTTAATAACATTTATTGCAGGGATGGTATTCGTTGTGCTTTTCGTACGTGCGGCATTTAAATTCGCCATAGAGGCTTTGGGCGTTATATCATCACTTTTTATCGCATTGATGTTTTTACCGTTTACCGCAGTCGCAGAATGTTTTGATGACAAGGGAAAGTATAAAGATGGCGGAGTTATATCGTCATTCTTTGGTATGCTAACCAATATGTTCGGCGGTAAAAAATTAAAATTACAGGGACAGTTTTTAACATTTATTCATGCCGCAATTTATTATATTGTTTTATCAGTTGTGGCCGGAATTGGCCTTGCGCTTTTATCAGTTGTTGCACGCACAGGGTTTGCTGATGTGTCGCCAACAATATACAGCGACAGCTTTATGATGATATTAATTGTTGGCGCACTTGTTGCCCATCTTGCGAACAAGGCGGGCGATATTGCCAAAGACCTTGGCGGCAAGATAGAGGGTGATTTTGGTAAAAAAGTAGGTGATGATTTAAAAGGATGGTGGGGCGATACCAAAAAAAGTGCAGCAAGTTGGCGCAAAGCGTGGAAGGGGAAATAATTTATAATTTATGATATAATAAACCAAAGGATAAACAATGCTATCAAATATATTTCAACAATTTGGATTCTGGTGGGCGACGACGGGATGGTTTTCATTTACTGGCGCATTCATAGTTTCATTTATCATAATGATTGCGCTGGGCGCGCCATTTATAAGATTTATGAAAAGATTTCAACAGCCCATACAAAAAGATGGTCCCACATCGCATCATGAAAAGGCGGGCACTCCGACTATGGGTGGTTTGCTTTTGTTGTTTGCTATTTTCGTTGGTGCGCTTTCGTTTACCTGGTGGCGTGATCCGATTCCATGGATTCCATTAATTGCACTTTTGATATTTGGAATTATTGGCTTTGTTGACGATTATGCAAAAGTAAAGCGCAAATCATCGGAAAGCAGTGCCGCAATCATGTCCGAAAAGACAAGACTTGCCATTGGTGCGGTCGCAGCCATAACTTTGGCATTCTTGATTGACCGAGTAATGCCTGCACCAGTGCCAGAGTTATCAATATGGATGCCTGGTTTTAATACATTTATATATGTCGGAGTTTTATATTTTGTTTGGTCGTTTTTTGTTATCGCAGGAAGTGCAAACGCTGCAAATATAACTGACGGACTTGATGGGATGTTGGGCAAGATATTACTTCCTGTGTTGGCTGTTTTATTTTTATCTGTGTACGGAGCATCGCATTTTGGTTTTCTTGACGGCACGGTATTTTTGCCCGAGGCAATGGGATTATACCCGGTTATTGGCGCAACAATTGGTGCGGTTCTTGGGTTTCTTTGGTGGAACGCAAAGCCTGCGCAGATATTTATGGGTGATACGGGGTCGTTGGCGCTTGGCGCTATGCTTGGTACAATTGCGTTGATATTAAAGGCCGAAATCGTATTTGGAATTGCCGCCGCCATGATGGTTATTATATTGCTTTCGTCATTCATTCAAATGGCTGTATTCAAAGCGACAAAGCGTCGCAAGTCAGGCGGAATTCGCGTATTCCGCATGGCACCATTGCATCATCATTTGGAGTTGCTTGGATGGGCAGAGACAAAAATAGTGGAAAGATTTTTTATCATATCAATACTGTTTTCCGCACTTGCAATGGCGGTGTTGAAGATATAAGGCATTAGGCACTAGGCACTGGTGATAATGCGAAAAAACTAATGCCTAGCGCCCAATGCCTAGTGCCTATGAGCGAAGCGAATGCTTAAACGTACCGAAGAATCATTTTTAACATCTTGGTATTTCCAAATTGACCGGAAACTTTTGTTTGCGGTATTGATACTTGTGGCAATTGGTATTTGGGCATCGTTAACCGCCGGGTCTGTTGCGGCGGACAGAATAAACATAAATCTTCCAATCCACCGACATCTTAACTGGTACCATTTTTTCGTTCATATGATACCGTTTTGGATAGCAGGAATTTGCACCCTTTTCGTGGCAAGTATGATGAGTCGCAAATATATTATGTATATCGCATGGCTGTGCGTTATTGTTTGTCTTGTGCTTCTTTTTATAACACTTATTAATTCATTTACCCCAGGCGCCGGTATTCGTGGTTCGGTGCGATGGGTGTCTGTGTTTGGATTTGGTTTTATGCCAAGCGAATTATTAAAGCCCGGTTTTGTTATTATAACGGCTTGGTTTTTAAATCATCTTCAATCAAAAGGCGCGGCAAATATATTCACGTTTAACAGGCGCCTTTGGCGGTGGGACGGATGGCCGGTATATCTTTTGGTGTTTGCCTTTATATTAATAACATTATTTCGGCACCC
Source organism: Alphaproteobacteria bacterium (assembly GCA_009785765.1). GTDB lineage: Bacteria > Pseudomonadota > Alphaproteobacteria > Rs-D84 > Rs-D84 > WRKW01. The sequence continues at coordinate 9,318 of WQVP01000008.1, forward strand.
AGACGTTGGTACAGCGGTTTTATATTTCGGGGCACTTTGTATAATGCTTTTTATGGCCGGGCTTCCTTGGAAATTATTGTGGGCTTTTGTGGGCGTTGGTTTATTTGGCGCAACCATGGCGTTTATGTTTTTGCGGCACGTTCATTGTCGCATAGTTACTATGCTTGGAATACCCCCCATGGGGAATTTTCGGTGCGGAAACATAGACACGTGGCAAGTTGACCGGTCAGTACAGGCAATACAAAGTGGCGGATTATTTGGTGCCGGCGAAGACGCATTTGTTAAAAGACTTTTGCCAGATTCCCACACAGACTTTATATTCGCAGCCATAGCCGAAGACAGCGGCGCCATATTGGCCGCAGTATTGATTTTCGGAATGTTCTA
>WQVP01000009.1 GCA_009785765.1 Alphaproteobacteria bacterium
ACGCACAAAATCAAAGAATAACAAATCATCTTTCATGCCCATTGCGTATCCAGATTCTTTGTATTCGGTCTCTTGTTTTTCCAAATATGCATGTGCACGTTTTTGTAATTCACTTGCAAGGTCGGCGTCAAAGCCTTGGATTCCTGCCAATTCTGTTGCTTCAACGTATGCAATTTCTTCAATCGTACGGAACCCTTCGGTGATAAGAAGCTGTGCAATCATATCATCAATGTCAAGACCCTTGGTAAACAGTTCTGTTTTCTCTTTCGTTTCACGGATGCGTCTTTCAACTTCTTCGGCTTCACTCATAACGTCAATATTCCAGCCTGTTAATTGCGATGCAAGACGAACGTTTTGACCTCTGCGCCCGATGGCCAATGATTGTTGATCTTCTTCAACAACGACGGCGGCTGTGCGAGTATCTTCGTCAACAATAATCTTTGCAACTTTGGCCGGCTGCATAGCGTTAACAACGAATACGGCTGGGTCTTCGCTGTACAAAATAACGTCAATTTTTTCGCCGTGGCATTCGTTGATAACCGGCTGTATGCGTGTACCCTTCATACCAACAGTCATACCAACCGCATCAATTGATGGATCTTCGGTCATAACGGCAATTTTGGCATGAGAGCCCGGCGCACGAGCAACCGATTTAATTTTAATAATACCTTCGTATATTTCTGGCACTTCTTGGTTGAAAAGTTTTTCCATAAACAAAGGATGTGTACGAGTAAGGAATATTTGCGGACCAGAATTAGAGCGGGCAACATCCATAACAAGCGCGCGAACACGATCGCCTGGGTGTAATTTTTCGCCCGGAATAAGTTCAGTGGATTTTATATAGCCTTCGGTTCTTTGGTTAATGTCAATAAATGCATTGCCAAATTCAATACGCTTTACAACGCCCGAAACAATGTCGCCAATAGAGTCTTTGAATTCTTCAAATTGGCGACCTTTTTCCGCATCACGAACACGCGCGGTCATGATTTGTTTTGCAGTTTGAAACGCCATGCGTCCGAATTCTGGTTCTGGCAATGGGTCTGATACAACGTCGCCAACAACCGCATCTTTTTTATATTTCTTTGCTTTTTCGGCTGTAATCATAATGTCTGCGTTAAAAAGAATCGGCTCTCCCAATTCGTCTGTGCCCAATTCGTTTGGGTCAACAACGTCAAAAAGACGTTTTACAGCAATAGCACCGTTTTTGCGGTCAATGTGCGCAACTATGTTAAATTCTTCGCCGAACTTTTGTTTTGCGATTTTTGCGATTGCGGCCTCTAAGCTTTCTATGACGATTTCACGGTCAATAAACTTTTCAGCAGATAAAGATTCAATTGCTAAAAGCAGGTCTTGACGTGGCATTGATTCAAATGACATTTTTTTCTCCGATTTTACTTATTAAAAAAAGCGGGTTTTTATAACCTGCTTTTTAATTTATTATTAAAGAACCTTTGTATTATGCATTCCGAATCGGCAAAAGTAAAGAAAAAAGTGGCTAGTGCTAGTGGCTAGTGCTAGTGCTAGTGCTAGTGGCTGGCGAATTGGGTTAAAAAATGTTTGATATTTTTAATTATTAGACTAGAATGTTGCGATATAACAATTACTAACCACTAACACCAGCCACTAGCACTAGCCACTAATGACTATTTTAACCCGTTATTTTACCAGACAACTTGTTATGTTTTTCATAATGCTTGTTGTTGTGCTTGTTGGTCTGGCGTGGATGATGCAGATTTTGACATTGCTTCGTCTTTTAATCCAATACGGAATTTCTGTGTTTATGTTTTTGGGTCTGACGTCCCTTATGCTTCCGATTATTATTTCCATAATTTTGCCGTTTGCGGTTTTTATCGCAACTATGTTTATATATAATAAATTAATTTCTGATCGTGAAATAACCGTTATGGCGGCAAGTTCTATGAGTCCATTACAAATCGCAAGGCCCGCATTAATTATAGCCGGTCTTATAACCGTCCTTAACTTTGCATTGTCTTTGTATATCGTGCCAAATACCCAAGGAAGATTTATGGACACCCAATGGAATCTCCGGCATGGCTTGGCCCATCTTGTAATTCAAGAGTCCACGTTTACACAACTGTCCCGTGGCCTTGTTGTATTTGTTGAACAGGTATCTGGACATCATTTATCCGGACTTATGCTTTATGACGGACGAAATCCAGAACAACAAATTACTGTGTCTGCGGATCTTGGGAAACTTGTGCATACTGACCGTGGTCTGTCGTTGGTCATGACACACGGAAGCGTCCAATGGCGGGGCGAACAATTCATAGTCGGCACGTTTGATGCGTTTGATATGGATATGAATCTTATTGACGGATCTGGCCATGCACGGATGCATGTCCGCCGGACACCAACCGCACAACTTGTACATAATGCACATAACCTTGACCGCTTTAATGCCAGAGACCAAGGCCGCATAATGTCCGAGATGGCAACACGGTTTATTGCGCCCTTTATGAATGTGCTTTTGGTATTGATTGCGATGGTGATGCTTTTAAAGTCAAGTCTTCTTCGCCGGGGCGGTTTTAACATGTCCGCACCACTTGCCACGATTTCAATGGGCGGCGCCATGGCTTTTTATATGGTTATGACAAACTATATAACCAGTATGCTTGGGTTTTGGGTTTTGGGCGGCACGGTTATTGGCGCCATCATAGTTCTTTTTCTTATCCTTAAAGGAAAAGTGAAAAAAGGAAAGAGTGAATAAGTGAAAGAGTTAAAGAATATTTTATTAACAAAGATAAAAGTGAAATATCTTATTCACTTTTTCACTCTTTCACTTTTTCACTTTTGCGCCAACGGCGCAAAAGCATTGCCTCTCTCTACTGACACCCCTGTTTCAATAACTGCGGACACTATTGTTTTTGACCGCCGGGCCCAAAGCGTTCACACAGATGGACGAACCATTATTGAAACCGACGGGACCCGGATGACCCTTCTGGATGCATACCTTACCGAGCGTGGATGGACCGCCGGAAGTCGGCACGGAGAAATATTACTTGGGACGCGTACATTAATAGAGGGCTCTGATATTGCAAAGGTTGGCCCAACAACCACTGCATCACGTGGTCTTTATACCGCATGCCATATATGCCCAGACAGCCGACACGCATGGGAATTCACCGCCAGTCGTATTCGCCACGAAGCGGACGACCAAATGATACATCTTCATAATACAGTGCTTTGGGTTTATGGGGTTCCTGTGTTATGGCTTCCTTATATATCATACCCTGACCCAAGTGTGCGGTTTAAATCCGGCCTTTTAATGCCGACGACAAATACAACTGCGAATATGGGGTATCAGATTAATGTTCCGCTTTATTTAAATTTTTCCAATTATCATGATGCAACCATTACGTTTGGATATTTAACAGATGAAAATCCAATCTGGCTTTTTGAACATAGGCTTAACGCAGAGCGTTCAAGTTTCCGGACGACGGGATCTTTTACACGAAACACCTATGGCGTGCACAGATGGCATATATTTAATAACAACTATGTTGAATTGGGCGAAAACGCACGTGCAAATATATTTATTAATCGCACGTCGGATAATACGTTTTTACAACAATACAGTTTTTATGACGCCCAGCCATTTCTTGACACCGGCGCCCGCATAGAATTATTCGGAGAATCCGGATATATTGTGGCGTCTGGACACACTTTCCAAGAACTTCGCAGTAATCGTACACATGGAAATCAGACGACTCAATCCGGCGATATTTTTCCGCACGTACGTGGAACGTTTCAAACTTTGCCGATATTCAATGATACTTTTATAACATTTAACGGTGATATTATTGGCATGTATAACCGAAATGAAAACAGCAACGTACAAAGAATGGTTGCCGAATCCGGTATTGTCAGTCCGTGGACAATTTGGGGCGGAAACCGCATTACGTTATCAGCGAACGCACGATATGATTTGTATTATTTCCACCAAGCAGAGCCATTTATGGGCGCAGGCCAAATAACCGGCGCAAAGACAAGATTTTTGCCAAGCGCTTTTATAGAATGGTCGCTTCCTCTTATTAATACACAAAGTCCAAACTGGATTCATGTCATAGAACCACGTGCAAGGTTTACCGTCGTTCGTGTTTTGGAAGAACCCGCCTTTGCAAATATTGATTCCACCGGCGCCGTATTATCTGATGCGACTTTGTTTTCGGCAAACCGCATTCCAGGTCTTGATTTATGGATGGACGGAGACTTTTTGGATTATGGATTATCTTGGACGGCGATGGGGAATAATGGACTTACCATTTCAACGTTTGTTGGCCAAACATATATATTTACACAAGACACTGAATTTAATATTAACTCTGGATTTCATGCGGGCGCATCCGACATAGTTGCCCGTGCCAGCATTGATTACAAAGACTGGTTCACAATAAACAATCGTGCCAGATGGGACAGCCAATCTTTTGCCGTGCGTCATTTTGAATCTTTTGCAAGGCTTGGCACAAGGCACTTTATAGAGGCCGGATACATAATGGCCGTACAGCTTGCGGATGAACAATTCATAGAGGATTCACGTGCACATGAAATAGCGGGCGGATTCGGCGTTCATTTAAACCAGCATTGGCACGCACGTGCACGCACAACATATAATATAACCGACAACCGAATTCAAAGACAGGCGTTTGGTATTTATTACGAACATTCGTGCTATATGATTGGGTTTGAATTTGGGCATGATGGCGCAAGAAGACTGGGTGCAACACCGGCCGAAGACTTTCGTGGACAAACCACGTTTAAATTGGTATTCTCACTTCGGTTTACAGAATAAAATTAGGGATTAGGGATTAGGGATTAGAATCATGAAAAAAATATTAACTTTTGCTCTTTGCTCTTTGCTCTTTGCTCTTTGCGCCGAAGGCACAACTGTCGTTGCAACCGTCAATAACGTGCCCATAACTGACGCCGACATAACCGCAAGAATTCGTGTTATGAACGCAATGGGCGAACGTGGCACCGACAATCGTCATCGTGCTTTGAATCATATCATAGAAGACAATATACGTCTTGGTCATACGGCCCAATTACAAATCATGCCAACAGACGCAGAGGTTAATTCAGAACTGGACGCTATGCGTGCACGCGGCCTTGATACATCCGGACTTAATCCCGTTGGAATGAATGTTTTGCGTAATGCATTACGATCAAACATAGCATGGCAAATGATGATTGGGCGAGTGCTTATGCCAACAGTTAATATAACCGACGAAGATTTAGAGTTTGAATTAAATGAAATTTCACGCACACGTGGACTTCCTGTGAATGTGGAAATTATTCGCCTTGTTGGCATACCCGAAAACATAGCCGCACGGTTAACAACGCCTGAAAATTGCACAGATGCGGTTCGCATTGCACGGTCCCATGGCGGCGAACCGATACGGCTTACCGTGCCTGAATTTGAATTGTCCGAAGACATCCGCACCCGCATAGTTGGACTTTCCGAATTAACCTGGTCCCCACGTGAAAGCGGTTCTGTGTTATTGGTCTGTTCACGTACGCCTATGCCTGGCCAAGAAGACATAGACAATATCGTACGACAAAATGCAATGTGGCGGCGTGCTATGTTTTTGGGCGAACAACAATTAAACCAACTTCGCCGCCGAGCGGTAATTGTCGTGCATGATGAACGGTATCGCGGAGCGATATAGCATGAAACGTGAATCGTAAGTCGTAAATAGATTCACGTTTCACGATTTACGATTTACGAAAATGAATAATAAACAAGTCCTCTTTAACCTCTCCCCTTCTGAACTTGAACAGTTTATTGTCGGTATTGGCGAGCCAAAATTCCGTGCAAAGCAAATCGCCGAATGGTTATGGCGTGGCGCACCGGATTTTTCTGTGATGAAAAATCTTCCGGTAAAATTACAAGAAAAATTAAATGAAGTGGCCGAAACGTTGCCATTAAAAATTATAAAAAAATTGGAATCATCCGATGAACAGACGGTTAAATTTTTATTACAAACCACTGGCACTGACGCCGCCACGATTGAAACAGTATTAATGCGAACCACCTATGGCAACAGCGTATGCGTATCATCACAGGTCGGCTGTGCTATGAATTGCGGGTTTTGTGCATCGTCTTTACTTGGCCTGAAACGAAATCTTACCGCCACCGAAATGCTGGCACAGGTTTTGATTTGTAATTGGACACTTTATTCGGTTCACGATTCACGACTTACGACTCACGTTGTTGTAATGGGCACGGGCGAGCCACTTCACAATCTTGATAACCTGAAAGAATTCTTAACCGCTGCGCATGACAAATTATCCATTGGCTGGCGACGCATGACCGTGTCTACGTGCGGCATAGTTCCGGGTATAAACGAACTGGCGGATTGGGACAAACAGGTCAACCTGGCCATATCTTTGCATGCGCCAAATGATGAAATTCGTGATGCGATTATGCCGATAAATAAAAAATATCCAATTAAAGATGTTATGGATGCGGCATTTAATTACAGCGCAAAATCCGGCCGACAATTGATGGTGGAGTATACGTTGATGCAAGGGATTAGGGATAAGGGATTAGGGATTAGTAATTGCTTGCCAGAACACGCAATTGAACTTGTTAATCTGTTAAAACCACTGATCCCTAATCCCTTATCCCTAATCCCTGTAATGGTCAACATAATCCCATTGAACGCAGTTGCTGAACGTGGGTTTTCTGCGCCATCAAACAATGCAGTGTATCGGTTTGCAGACATATTAAAAGAAAACGGAATTCATTGCCGAATTCGCCGTGAACGTGGCGCAGACATACAAAGCGCATGTGGACAGCTTCGTATAAGTAATCAGGAACTAGGAACTAGTTAGTATGAGTCTGTTGGAATTATATCCACAAATTCCAAGCCCACTAGTTCCTAATTCCTAGTTCCTAATTACTTCTATGTTTTTCTACCCAACGGTCCAACATAAATTCTTTGAATCTTTGGCATCCAAAATATTCACTTTTGTCCGCATTATGCACCACATCTGAATACGCACGGCAATTAAACGGTTTAACCTCATGAACCCCGCATGTGCCGTCTTTGTTCAAGAATGAACATCTCTGGTTTAAATTCCAAAACTTTTTGAATTTCTTTTCCTGGTATCTTTTTGGATGATTTGCATCCGGCTCTATTCTTTGGAATTTAACCTTGCCCAGCATACCCGCATGTGCAAGACGTGCGATATCTTCGGCGTACCATATAACACGCATATAGCAACACACACCGCATTGTTCGCATTCAAATGTATCGGATTTTTGTTTATTTCCCAGTATATTGGGCAATTCAAGGAATTTCATTTAGTTTTAACTTTTGCGACTGTCTTTTTTGGCAAAAAAAATCTGGTGGATGCTGAGGGACTCGAACCCCCGACCCTCTCGGTGTAAACGAGATGCTCTAGCCAACTGAGCTAAGCATCCACAGGCGATGATTATAACATGTTTTTTTTTTGAATCAATAAAAATATAGGGAACTGTTAAGATAGCCTGGCAATACTCAAAAACGACCAAAAGGTCGTCATTCCCGCGAAGGCGGGAATCCATTGCTTTATAACCAAGGCAGGCTACAAACAAGAACCCCTTTGTGTCCCGGCAGTGGATCCCCGCCTTTGCGGGGATGACGAAGGGCGGAACTACATGTCTTGATAGGCCATCTTAACAATTCCCAAAATTTAATCCCGCCAAAGGCGGGACCAAAATCAATTCAGGCGTGGTGATTACGCCGTGATTCGCAAGGGAGTGTATATCAATACATGACCGGCGCGAATCGCAAGTAGGCACCCGCATCAATTGATTTTACTCCGGAAGCGGCATGCCGGCGGTGGCCTCACCCATAACTTTATCAATCATTGTATCCGCTTTGGTTTTTGCATCGTTAAATGCTGCGGAAATAATTGCTGTTATGGTATCCAAATCTTCTTTGACAAGCTCTGGTGATAATGTAAGTTTCACCAGGTCATATTTACCAGACATTTCAACAATTGCCATTCCATTGCCTGCGATACCTTTGACGGTCGCTTTGCCCAGTTCGTCTTGTGCCGCACTTACATTTGCTTGTAATTGTTTGGCCTGTTCCATTAATGCTTTCATATCCATAGCTTTACTCCGTTCGCTATAGGGATTAGGGACTGGGGATTAGGGATTAGTAAGTATGAGCTTGTGGAAATAATTCCAACAATAATCAGTACCCCTAATCCCTAATCCCTAATCCTTAATCCCTTATGTTATTTCTTTTCTTCTGCACCAGTCTTTTGATTAATATTTATCATGCTGAGACGGGTTTTACCACGTTTATCAACGCCCAGGTATTTAACAAATACCTTGTCGCCTTCTTTTAATTTGGCATCTTCAATCTTTGCCAAACGTTCGCCTGTAATCTCAGAAATATGAACCAAAGATTCAAACGTTCCGTTCATGATTTTAACGAATAATCCGAAATCTTTCAGGCCGGATACGACGCCTTCGTAAATGTCGCCGACCTCTGGCTCTGCGCAGATTGCCTTGATTTGATCAAGCACGTTGTTAAGGTCGTCCATATCAACGTATGCGATTTTTACCGTACCATCGTCTGATAAATCAATAGATGTATTCGTAGACGCGGTAAGTGCTTTAATCACACTTCCGCCCTTTCCAATTACTTCACGGATTTTATCTGGATTGATTTTCATCGTGTGCACTTGTGGTGCGAATTCAGACATAGCCGCCGGCTTTTTAATCGTTTTGTTCATTTCGCCAAGGATATGCAAACGGCCGTCCTTTGCCTGGGCCAATGCTTTTTCCATGATGTCAAAGTCAACAGATGTGATTTTAAGATCCATTTGAAGCGATGTGATACCTTTGTCGGTTCCGGCAACTTTGAAATCCATATCGCCAAGATGATCTTCGTCGCCCAATATGTCGGATAAAACCGCCCATTTGTCGTCTTCTTTGATAAGACCCATTGCGATACCCGCAACCGGACGCAACATCGGAACACCGCCCGCAAGACACGCAAGCGTACCACCGCAAACAGTCGCCATAGACGATGACCCGTTTGATTCCAATATGTCGGAAACAATACGGATTGTGTAATCAAATTCTTCTTTGTTCGGCATCATAGGACGAAGTGAACGTAGTGCCAATGCACCATGTCCATGTTCACGGCGTGATGGGCCACGCAAC
>WQVP01000010.1 GCA_009785765.1 Alphaproteobacteria bacterium
AACCAGGAACCAGTATTATCAAATGCACTATTTAAGAACTCAATCGCATAATTGCCTGTGTCAATAATTTTTACATCAAGACTCGCAACATTTATTCTATCTAAAAATTTTAATTCTGCATAATACGGATTACTTATGCTGGTTCCTGGTTCCTGGTTCCTGATTCCTGATATCCGTCCGGGTAAAATTATAACCCCATTTAAAAGCCCCGCAACATGCACCATTAAATCACATGTTGCCGGCACAGATCCGGTGGACCCGCAAACGATTACTTTTTTGTATTTTGAAAGCGCACCAATCCATGAACGAATGTCTTTATTTCGTACCTCTGCAATCGTTTGTCGCCCTTTGAACAAAAGGGGCAGAGCCTTTTCGGCAAGATACAAAAATTTTGCTTTGTCTCTGAAATGCTCTGCATATTTTTCATCAACCAATGATTGCCAATTTATATTTGCACCCGCATTTTCGTTTTCCAAATAATCCATCATACGAATTAAATCACGTGCCACCGGCAAATTATTTGCAAATGAATTTTCATTCGTCGCCATCAAAAGTTTTGAAAGAACCATTATGCGTTCAAGATTGGAAACAGTGTCGCCATTTGCGATTCCTTCATCATCATCAAAATCATCAGAGCCTTCGCCCAGCGCGACCAGTTTTGGCAAAATTGTTGTACCACTCTTTTCAACAATCATGCGCTCCACGCTGCGCACTGCACGGCGTGACGGCAGGAATATTATATCGTTAGAAAAATCATTGCCGTCCAAAAACGACCACAGCGCCTCATCAATACGAAACGGATTTGATGCACAAAAAATTTTCATAGTTTCCATCATTATATGTCATCCTCGGAATTTTCGCAGCACGACGATAGGAGTGTCCAGAAAATATCCGGGGATCCAATCATTTTATTATTGCATTTTTTAATTCTTGTATTCCGGTTTTTTTCTCTGCACTGGTCTCTATTACATCGCCGATGGCGGCGCCACGCCGCGCAATTTCTTCTTTGATTTGTTCAATATACTTTTTTGACTCTGCACGTTTTTTATCAATTTTTGTCAAAACAATTGTATACTGCACAGCATTTTCATCGCAAAAATCCATCATGTCCAAATCGCTGTCTTTCAGGCCATGCCGTGAATCCACCAAAATAAAAAGTCTTTCCAATTGTTCACGTGTTGTTAAATATTTTATTAAACGATTTAACCAATGCGCAATATTTGTTTTGGATGTTTTGGCATAACCATACCCAGGCAAATCAATTAAATTCACATCACGCCAAGTGAACACATTTATTTGTTGGGTGCGACCAGGCGTTTTTGATGTACGTGCAATCCCTTGGCCGACAAGCGCGTTCAGCAATGATGATTTTCCAACATTAGAGCGTCCGACAAATGCATATTCCGGCACACGTGCGGCGGGCATTGCGTCAACTCTGTCAAAAGAACCAATAAATTTAACCATGTTTTATAACCTTTTCGTATGCTTCGCTTTTTGAAATTCCTGTGCGATTTGCAATTTCATTTGCGGCATCTTTTGTTTTTGCACCGCTCGAGACAACATCACGAACTATTTCACTTATTTCATCGTCCGACATTTTAACGTCTGGTGCTGGTTCTATGACAAGAACTATCTCGCCCTTTAATTCTTTGGTGTTAAGCAATTCGGACGGATAGCCAATTATGACCTCTTCATACATTTTTGTAATTTCACGAACGATTGCTATGCGGCGCTCTGGCATAACACGAGCCATAATTCCAATGGTATCTTTAATGCGATTTGGCGATTCATAATATATGATTGTATGACGTAATTTATTGTCTTCTCTTAAATGTTTTTCGTCTTTGAAAAATCCGCAAAATGTAAATCTGTCTGTTGGGAATCCGGAAAGCACCAGCGCAGAAATGGCGGCACATGCACCAGGTATCACAGTTATATAAACGCCCGCACTACGTGCGGCACGAATTAACCGATACCCTGGATCAGATATACCAGGCATCCCAGAATCCGAGACCAATGCAACAGATTCGCCTGCCAAAATTCTTTGAATTAATTTATCTGCCGCATCAAGTTCGTTATGATTGTGATATGCAATTCTCCGTGTTTTTATATCAAATTTTTCGGCAAGTTTGCCAAAGACCCTGGTGTCTTCGCAGGCGATTATATCCACGCTTTGCAGTGTCTCTTGCGCCCTTTTGGACATATCACCAAGATTTCCGATTGGCGTTCCAACAATGTACAAGCCTGCGGCTTGTCGTGATTCGTAATTCGTAATTCGTGATTCGGACATTTTTCTTCTTTTTTAATTTGATTTTTAATAATAGAATGATAACCTGTTCCGGGAGAAATTTCAATGTTTAATAAAAAAATATCTTTGCTCTTTGCTCTTTGCTCTTTGCTCTTTATTACCGGATGCGGCGACTTAACGCGTCATGTGCAAAGGCCCGCTGCCGAATGGGGCACTGAATTTGTGGCACCTGTGGCGACTGGCACTCCGTCAAATATGGCACCGGCCTTTTTCCCAGAGCCAGTAATTCCGGCCGCCCCATATTGTCCCGAAGAATACGAATATTGTCCGGCGCCGGAATATGTGCCAATAATCGCGACGCCCATACATCGTGACGTGCGAAATGTTTCTGTGTTATTGCCACTGTCCGGCCCGCATGCGGCAACCGGAATTGGAATAAAACATGCCATAGAGATTGCGTATATTCAGAAACAACCACCAAACATACGTATAAATTTTTATGATTTATCGAGTCCGCAGTCTGAACGTGAATGGACAATTCAATCTGTTATATCACGTAATCCTGATATGATTTTGGGGCCGCTTTTTAACGATGATGTTGCGATGTTGCGCCGGTTTAATGCCGGACGGATTCCAGCGCTTACATTCACATCCGACCGCACCGTTTTGGGCGACGGGGTATTCTCTATGGCATTATTGCCAGCGCAAAGCGTAGAGTCTATTATCCGTCATGCGGCAAATTCAAACATGCAAAACATAGCCATCCTGGCGCCAGATACGCCGGTTGGGCGGATGCTTGCGACGATTGCACTTGAATCCGCAACACAAATGAATGTTAATGTGGCAAGTCTTCATTATTATACTGAAAATAACACCGCCGATCACCGCAATCTTGCGCAACGCGTAGCATTGCACGCACCCAGAAGTTCCGCATCACTTCGTGCACGAGAGATACTATCTGATGTATTAATAAGGCATAATTTAACCCATTCGGAACGTGAAAACATCACAAATCAATTGGAAGTTTTAAACCGCACAGACACCGTTGGCCGTGTTCCATTTGATGCGGTTGTATTTCTTGGAAATGCGGCAGACTCTCGTTCTTTGGCGGCATTTCTTCGTTATTATGATGTGCCCGCACGGTCTGTGCGATTCCTTGGGACGGCAATGTGGGATACAGACGGTATGCTTCGTGATGTTACGATGAGTGGCGCTGAATTCGCAGCATTGCCGCCAATATCACCTGAATTTGTACAGATTTATAACGACCTTCATGGAATCACTCCAACGCGCATGAACTCTATGGGTTATGATGCGGCGATGTTATCAATTGGTGCTTTGTCGGGCACACAAAATATTGCCACACATATATTAAGCCCAAGTGGATATATGGGCCTTGATGGGATTATAAGACTTCGTCCGGACGGAACGAACGAGCGTGCGCTTCAAATCATGCGTCTTAACGCATCTGGTCGTGCAAACGTGCGTACCCGTGCGGCAACAAATTTTATAGCCCCGCTTTACACGGCACAATCGCCAAGCCGTCGCATTAATATAAATTCATTTGATTCTGCGGTTGGATTTAATGCTATGGATTTTATAAATTTACCGGCATTGATTGCGCCGCAATATACATCACGGACATTTCATTTGACAGGCGCTGTGGAACGGGCACCTGTGATAATTTATGAATACGAAACTGATGATGATGAACCAGAGGTTATAGAGGCAGAAGGCTGGACGCCGGTTGCGGCCGATGCCGTTGCCGTGCAACTGGTCGGAGAAACAACCGTCACCATAAGACAATAAAAAAATCCCGCAAATGCGGGATTTTGTTTTTAATGGTGGGCATGGATAGATTCGAACCATCTCAGTCAATGACAACAGATTTACAGTCTGCCCCGGCTCTCCGACTCCGGCGCATGCCCTTGGATGTTTTTGTCCAGCCTTCGCCAAGGCTACGGCGGACACTAAATTTTCTTAAATCGCTTTGCGATTAACGAAAACTTGTGGTGCGGGCAGAGGGACTCGAACCCTCATCTCCAGCTTGGAAGGCTGGCATACTAGCCTTTGTACTATGCCCGCACGCCAAGCAATTATATAGATTTTTTTAATGATTGCAAGTTTTTATAATAATAGTGGCGAGATGCCCTATCTTATTTGTGGTCAGAGCGGTTTGTTTTTATATTCAGCCGCCATCCCGCCATAAAAAATAGCCATCTTTAAAAAGATGGCGGGAGTCTGATAACCACCGTAATAAATGGTACGCCTTACGACGTACTCCCGCCATAACGGGTTTTTATTACGTGGGACTATCAGATCCCGCACCAATCTCTTGATGCAAAATAATTATATATTATAAAACTATTAAAATCAATCAAAACAAAGGGAACTGTGAAGATAGCCTGCCACTACTCAGAAACAACCGAAAGGCCGTCATTCCCGCACAGGCGGGAATCCATTGCTTTGTAATAAAGACAGGCTATAAATAAGAATTCCATTGTTGTCCCGCAGTAGATCCCCGCCTTTGCAGGGATGACGAAGGGCGGAATTATATATCTTAATAGGCTATCTTAACAATTCCCAAAACAAAATCCCGCAATGCGGGATTTTTATTAATCCGCAAGTGCGGCTACTTCATCTTTTTTCAATCCCCAGCGATTATGAACCCAAAACCATTGTGCGGGCACTTCACGTATCCATTGCTCTGTAATATCATTAATTTTTTGCATGGTTATATTATCATCCGCATCCGGCAAAAACGGTTTGTAAAACGTTATTGTGTTTTTTAATCCGCAATCGCTGCGCACTATGCGCATTGGTACCAACGGGCAATTAAAACGCCGGGCAAGTGCCGCCGGGCCCATAGGCGTATCGCAAACACGGCCAAAGAATTTTAATTTCGCACCACGCACACGATGATCCGGCGCAACAATAACCGCCCGCCCGTTTTGCAAATCTTGCATGGCCAATTTGGCACCATTTAAATCGGTTGGTATAAATTTTATATCTGTGATTTCGCTTCCATAAGAACGAATTACAATATCATCAGACTTTGGATTATTTGGCGGCCGATACATAACAGATCCACGAACGCCCAATTTTTCCATAGCAATCATTCCGATACCTGCATTGCCGCCATGGAATGTAAATACTACAAAAGGTTTGCCGTTTAATTTTTTAACAAAGTCGCCGCCTTTAACCGTAATATATTTATCAAAGTTTTTTTGAATATGTTTAAAATGCGCAGGCTCTGTAATCATACGCCCAAACATATCCCATGCGCCCATTGCAATATCTGTGCGCCATTTTTGCGTTGATTTTGGAAAGGCTATTTTTAAATTAGCAGAGACAAGACGGCGGTATTTCCCAGACATAGGGCCAAAAGTACGGGCAAGCCGTGCACCAAAATTACTTGCCGCCTTTAACGGAATTATTTTGAATATTGCGAATAATGCCTGTGCAAAAAATACTTCCAAAGGATAGCGAATATGCGTCTTTATAAATTTATTTTTTTTAAACATAAAAAAATTATAAACCTTTGCTTTTGTATTGCAAGCTTTAAAAATGATTCAGGTGTGGCGATTGCGCCGTTATTTGCAAGGAAGTGTATATAAATACATGACCGGTGCAAATAACAAGCAGGCGCCCGCATCAATCATTTTTACAATGGGCGCCAGCCACGCGAAAGAGCTTGTTCGCACATATTAATCTCTGGCTCTGGCGTATTATAAAGCCAAAAATTTTGATAATGATCCCAGTCCGCACGTGCAACACGGCCATCCGCATTTGGATTCAGACATGGCAAATCCGACTCAAAAACCCAGTCCTGTAAAACATACCCATCCGCATCAAAAAACATATCTGGTTGCATATAGTGTGTTTGGCCTGGACGCATTTCCGGTTCATGCGCATATATGCGGTACATATCACGCTCGGCTGTCAATGTTTGTATTTTGTTGTTTTGCACAAACAAAATTGTTGCAACTGTGCTTACAAACAATATTGGCATAATTAATAATAGTTTTTTCATCCGACAATTCCGTTTTTAATTGTTATTATCCTGTCTGCTCTTTTTGCCAAAGTCATATCATGCGTTACAAAAAGCATGGCCAGTTTATTATCACGCACTTGTTTAAGCAATAAATCAAATAAAACCTTTGCATGCTTTGGATCAAGAGAGCCGGTCGGCTCGTCTGCAAGTATAACGGACGGATTATTGGCAAGCGCACGTGCAACGGCGGTGCGCTGTTGTTCGCCGCCCGACATTTCGCCCGGACGGTGCGTTGCACGATGTAAAATATTTACAGATTTTAATAATTTCTTTGCACGGATTTCAGCGTGCGTATCCGATACACCGGCGGTCAACATCGGCATCATTACATTTTCCAGCGCAGAAAAATCATCCAGCAAATTATGTCTTTGATATACAAATCCCAATTCATCACGGCGAACACGGGTACGTGTATTTTCATCCATTTTTACAACCGCCGCATCGCCTATATAGATGTGTCCTTTGGTCGGCTTTTCAAGCAATCCAACGCACTGTAAAAGCGTAGACTTTCCGCAACCAGACGGCCCGACCAGCGCAATAATTTCGCCCGCATGCAAATCAAATCCACCGCCACATAAAATGGTCAAAGGTTGTCCGCCCTCTATGAATGTTTTACCAATTTCACGTACACTCATTACGACCGCACGATGCTTTGGTTTTGTTAATGTGTCTAGTATTTTTGTCATTTTTTACTCTTTCGTAAATCGTGAATCGTGAGCCGTGAATCGCAAGATAACATTTTTCGTCTTACGATTTACGATTCACGACTTACGACTATTCATACCTTAAAACCTCCACCGGATCAGTCTTTGCCGCACGCCATGCGGGATACAAAGTGGCAAGGAATGCAAGAAGTATCGCAATCATCCCAATCCCTATGATTTCATAGGGGTTGATGCGTGACGGCAATTCTGAAAGGAAATACATTTCTGGCGGGAATAAATCACGACCTGTAATCATTTGGACGCCCTGTCTTATCGGCTCTATATAAACCGCAATAACGGTGCCAAGCAATGTTCCAATGACCGCACCTATAACACCGATGGTCGTGCCGGATAAAATAAATATACGCATCATTGAATGACGTGATACACCGATTGTGCGCATGATTGCAATATCTCTTGATTTGTCTTTGACCAGCATGACAAGGCTTGACACTATATTAAACGCCGCAACAAGAATTATCATCATAAGTATAAGGAACATAACATTACGCTCTACTTGTAATGCGCCGACGAATCCTTGGTTAAGATCACGCCAATCACGAACGATAAATCCGCCCGGCAACAAATCACGCAATGCATCACGCACAGCGTCTGTGTGGCGTGCGTCTTTTAATCTGATGTCAATATGCGATACCGCATCCGGCGAATTAAAATATCTTTGCGCCGTCGGAAGAGTCATAAAGACAAAACCAGAATCATATTCAAACATACCCATCATAAATACACTTCTGACCGGATACGACATAATCCGTGGCATAGACCCAAATGGCGTGGGCGTTGGATTGTTTGCCGCAATTAACGTGACATTATCGTTCATAGTAAGGCGAAGATTTCGTGCCAAAACTTGGCCCATAACCAGTTCATCATCTTGGATTTGAATTATTGGATTTCCGTGTACACGTGTTTGCCCCGTACCCATAACCTTTACCAAGTCATCCATCCGCATACCACGAATCATAGCGCCGCTGTTTATACCATGCGCCGATACCATGGCTTGGCCTTCCATAACGGGTATGACGTGTGATACATGTTGTTGCACTATGCGATTTTGTTCAATTTTTTCAATCAAGAAATCGTATTCGCTTATGCGGCCGGCATGATGATATATAACCACATGGCCGTTCATACCAACAATACGGGCAAGCAAAGTATGATGAAATCCGCCCATAACAGACATAACAATGATAAGCGTCGCAACACCCAACATGATTCCGATTAACGACACCCATGATATTACGGACACAAAGCCTTCTTTTCTTTTGGCTCTGAGATAACGAAAGGCAATCTTTCTCTCCAACTTAGAGAACATTTTTAACTCTTTTTATTTCTGATTTCTGATTTCTGATTTCTGATTTCTGATTTAAAATCCGCTCTAACAAATCCTAAATCAGAAACCAGAAATCAGAAATTGTTAATTTCTTCTTATCTCTATAATTCTTGGACTCATAAACACCACCAATTCCGCATGCGGCGATATAAGCGTATGCTCTGTCTCAACAAAAGTATGCGTCGGAATTCCGATAATCACATAATTGTCGCCCAAGTTTGACGGGATTTCAAATGACGCAATTTCGCCTGCACGTGTGCGCAATACAATTTGCGCATCTATTTTACGCATACCCGCCATATCTGCGAACCGGCCCGTTGCACCAATCATAAGATCTGTTTCAAGGCGCTCTTCCCGTGAACATTGACCGATGTCAAATCTTGACTGCCATCCATCCGGCACACTGAATGTTCCTTGGGAGATAAGAACCACGTTGCCTTGTTGCGACAGGAAGTCCTGCAAAGTACGTGTATTGATTTCAGGCGACACAACCAAGGCACGGCCAACTATGCCAGGTATTGACATTCTAACATTTCTCTCGCCGAATGCGGGCAATATGTTCATCCACATAATTGGATTTTGGGTGCGTGGTATAACACGATAAACATCAATATCCCATGCTATGATATATTGCTGTGCCCCAAGGTCGTTTATAATTTGTCTTATCTCGCGCTCTGTCTGATGGGTGCCGGATAACATCATAGTATTATCTTGCCAGTTTACCATAAGGTTCCGCATATCTGCGCCACGCATCGCATCCATTAATGCCATAACTATGTTTTCGTCAGACGGCATACGCATAAGCCAACGGGCACGGCGACGAACCGTTAATT
>WQVP01000011.1 GCA_009785765.1 Alphaproteobacteria bacterium
AAAAGATGACATAGACGAATCCACAAGCAAGTCATCATGATTTATATGATTGCGGCAAAGCACATCAAATATATTTTCATCAGTTATAATATCCGAAAGGGAGCGTCCCGTTTTTTTGCAAAGATTCACCGTCATAGATGCAAGAGCATGCGCACAGCAAAGTGATTTGCCGCCACCGGACGCATAAACAACACGCGCAAAGCGATATAATGTAATTTGTGCATCATTATGATTTTCAAAAAGCGTTAATTGAACAGGCTCTCTTTTTTTATCTTTTGCATATATCAATTGTGATTGCATTGGATTCTCCCTTGGATATAAAAAATCCCGCACAAATACGTGCGGGCAAAAATCAAAGATGATATAAAAAAAGCCCCAAACGGGACAAATAAATTTTCAGCTTTGATAAAAATACTATATCACAAATTAACAAAAAAATCAAGATAAAAATTTTTTGTTGATGTGCAAAGACATTATTCCTATTATTGAATTTATGGGGAAGAGATTATTTACGGTTATATTATTATCTTTGTTTGTTTGTGATTATGCGTTTGCATGCAGTTTGTCTGATGTGTCGGGTTGTCCGAACTTTATGGATTTGGTAAGCGATGCAATTGCCCGTGGTGATACAAGTTTAACAATTACCAATCCGTTTGTTCGTGTTAATGTCGGAGATGCAACATCTTTTCCGGTAAGCATACAACAATATGGTGCGACTTTGACGGGCTTTATAGTTCATGGAATTGAAAGTTCTGGGCGGATGAATGCGCTCAGTCTGACGCATTATAACTCTTCATCACAGATGAACAATCTTTGGAACAGTGGTTTTGAATCAGATAATGTCTTGTTTAAAATAGTAAATGTAGAAGTTTCAAGAGGTGCTTCAGAATGGATTAATGATAATACAAGGTGGAGAAACACATATACTTTTTTTATAACAACAACAAGACGCACAGAGTACCGAATTATATTAAATGACGATCGTGGATATTTTCTGGACGCAGTGCGACGCGTCGGCGCAAACAGAAATCTTTTGCATAAACTTGACTCTGCACAATCAATGTCGGAAATCAATAAAATAATGGCAAGGTCGGTTGTGTTTAATCCGGGCCTTATGCTTCGCCCGGTAAAATTATTATCACAATTTAAAAACAGCGTGCATGCGCCAAATGGTTTGGACGTGGGCGCATCAACCACCGGAATATTTGGCGGCGGTCTGCACGCAGGTGTGTTGTCTGGACATGCCGATAAAAAACTTGGTGCACTTCGCCTTGGGGTTTTTGTGCACGCATCAGAAATGCAATATCGCGGCATGGATAATTTTAATGCGACAGTTTTTGGCGCTGGCGTGAATGCAAAACTGGATATGGACAGATTTTATGTCTCTGGAAGACTTGGTATAGATTATACAGAGTTTCAAACAGAATTTATTTTTTGCCCGAAAAACTTTGCCACATATAATCCAATCGGAATCTCAGGTCATGCAGAAATTATAGCTGGGTACAGATTAAATAGATTTATAACGCCAATGGTGCGTGCACATAAATTTTATGGCCGTATCTTATATGAAGAATATCAAATGGCGTCCGTCTCTTCGGGTGCCAGAGCTTCGCATAACGTCCGCACAAGTTCAAATATTGAAAAGACTTACAGCGCATATTTTTTGATGGGCACAAATTATACCCAAGGCGGGATAAGGATAGACGCCGTTATGCCCCGTGATGATATAAGCGCCTTTGGAAGCATAAACAGGATAAGCAATTCTGTTGGAAATTTTAATAAAGTTCAAATGGGATTTCGTTATTTGTTTTAATTACAATTATTAATTATTCATTTATAATACAGTTATGACAGCGCCGCATCATCTTTATATTCATGTTCCGTATTGTGCATCAAAATGCCACTATTGTGCGTTTTATTCAACAGTGTGCGCACCAGACTGGGACGTCTATGCCGATGGAATAATTAAAGATTTTGATAAATATAAAGATTTTCAAATCAAGACGATTTTCTTTGGTGGTGGTACGCCGTCGCTTATACCAACAGATGTTTTTAAAAGAATTATGGATGCAGCTTATGCGAACTTTGATGTTGCGCATGGCGCCGAAATAACCTTGGAATCAAATCCCGGTACTTTATGCGAAAAAAGGTTAAAAGAATTTATTGCGTCGGGCGTTAACCGCCTGTCCGTTGGTGTGCAATCACTTTCGGATACAGAGTTAAAGTTTCTTGGGCGCACACATACGACGACAGATGCAATTAAATTAATACATCATGCCAAAGATGCGGGCATAACAATATCTGCGGATTTTATTTATGGATTGCCCAGGCATGATGTTAATCATATAAAAAAACTATGCGCGGAAATAAAAAAATTAAATTTAAATCATATTTCTATGTATGAATTAACGATTGAAGAAAATACAAAATTGGCGCATGAAAATATTGTGTTGCCGGATAATGATGTTATGGCCGATATGTATTTGGAAATAGGCCAACATTTTAAAAGATACGAAGTTTCAAATTATGGTGCGTCTTGCATGCATAATTCAGGTATCTGGGACGGAGAGCCTTATATAGGTATCGGCGATGGTGCGCATGGGCGGCTTTTTATAAGCGGCGAATGGTTTGATATGAATAACATTTTTATTTCCGAAAAAGACAGAGCGATTGAAAAGATTATTATGGGGATGCGAACGGCCAAAGGCGTCCTTTTGACGAATGATGTGCACAATGCGATTGATTGGGGCTATGTAAATGATAATAAAAATCTATTCATTATTACCCCCACCCAAGAGTTGCTAGGCGACAAGTCGCCAAGCCAACTCTTTCCCGCCCCGCAAGGGGGCAGACTTGCCGCAACAGATTTTTTGTTGCTTGACGATTTAACAAGTTCTATAATCAATATATGAAGTATACAACACTAAACATTATATCATCTGCACTGCTTTGCCTTGCGATTTTTATATTTACAATTTACAAAATTACGGAGCGTCAAAAAATGTCATCAGGAATTAATTTATCATACATGGATTTAAGCATTCATCCGGGCGATGACTTTTTTGATTTTGCGACGTCCGGTTGGCGCACTGCAAACCCGATTCCGGATGATTTTGCAGAGTTTGGAACTTTTCAAAAGCTTCGCATACAAACAAATGAACAAATACGCAATCTTGTCCAAGACATAGCACGCAGAGATCGTAATTCAAAAATTGCTGTTTTTTATAATATGGCTATGGATACAGACGCACTTAATACAGCAGGCACAGCGCCCGTGCAACCAATTATTGATAAAATTCGGGATGCGGACTGCGGTGATATGGCCGCTTTACTGGGCCAATTGCATACGTTTATTTCACCGTTTTGGGGGAACTTTGTGTCTCCTGGGATGAATGACAGTTCTGTAAATAGATTTAATCTTAACCAAGGTGGTATTGGATTACCAGAGCGTGATTTTTATTTCGCAGATGCACACGAAAATATCCGCAAAGCATATATAAAATACATAGAACGTATTATGAATCATTTTGGAATTGATGCGGATGCGGGTGCGATTTTTGAACTTGAAAAAAATCTGGCCGAAGCACATCGCACCAAAGAAATGATGAGAGACAGAACGCTTTGGAATAATGAATTTACATTTGAAGATTTCAAACGCAGATTCCCTGGACTTGATTGGGATGCTTATTTTGATGCACGTGGCCGTGTGCCCGCCGTAATAAATGTCCAGGTTCCAGATGCGCTTGACCGTGCGCTTGACATTATAAACAATACCGACATAGAAATTGTTCGTGCATATATAAAACGTGTGCTTGCAACACGTGCGGCATCTTTTGTGGACGATGATGCGTTTGAAATTAACTTTGATTTTTTTGCCCGCACTATGTCCGGCACACCGTTGCCACGTCCCCGCTGGGAACGTGTGCTTGGGGTGATGGATTCTGCGATGGGCGAATATATCGGACGTGAATATGTTGCCCGTTATTTTCCGCCAAAAGCAAAGGCAAGAATGGAAAACCTGGTGGAATATTTGCGTGATGCATTCAGAGAGCATATCAAAGCAACAGACTGGATGGACGATGAAACAAGAACAGAGGCATTGAAAAAACTGGACTCGTTCAGCGCAAAAATAGGGTACCCAGATAAATGGAGAGATTTTACAGATCTTGAGGTTTTACCAGATTCATATTGGAATAATTTTATGCGTGCGGCGATTTTTAATGATGCGTATGAACTTGCACGTATAGACCAACCGGTTGAGCGTGGCCGCTGGCTTATGTCGCCGCAAACTGTTAATGCGTATTATTGGTCGGCTACGAATGAAATATGTTTTCCGGCTGGAATATTACAACCTCCGTTTTTTGATATGAATGCGGACGATGCTTGGAATTTTGGGGCAATCGGTGCCGTCATTGCGCATGAAATGACGCATGGATTTGATGACAGTGGGCGCAAATTTGATTATGACGGAAATCTTCGTGATTGGTGGACAGCCGAGTCTGCCGATGCGTTCAACGAACGTGCACAGGTTATGCGCAGGCACTTTGACGCCATAGAGGTTTTACCAGGATTATTTGCAAACGGAGAATTTTCATTGGGTGAAACACTTGCCGATTTGGGCGGCGTTGTTTTGGCTTATACAGCACTTCAAAACTTTATGAATAAAAATCCATTGCCAGACAAAGACGGGTTTACGCCCAGCCAAAGATTTTTCATAGCATGGGCAACCGTATGGGCAAATAATTCAAGAGAAGAAGAATTACGGCGCCGGGTGGCAAGCGTCCCGCACCCAAACGGCCGCTGGCGAACAAACGGAATACTACCGCATTTTGATGCTTGGTATAATGCGTTTGGAATTACATCAGAGCATAAACTTTATTTGCCAAAAGATATGCGTGCCCGCATTTGGTAATCTATAAAAAAGGAGTTTGGTATGTTGAAATATGCAACACTTGAAACGCCGATTGGGATTATGACATTTATTGACCGGGGCGGAGAAATTTGCGCTATTAACGTGGGCGATGCACCGGAATATCCAGCGACTGCTGTGCTTGGGAATACGCGTGCGCTTTCATCCGCAAAAAAACAAATGATGGAATATTTTAAGGGTCGGCGCACTGACTTTGATTTGCCGTTAATGCCGGTCGGAACAAAATTCCAAATGAACGTCTGGCGAGAGCTATCAAAAATCCCATTTGGAAAACTGGTCTCTTATGGAGACATAGCACGGGCAATCGGATTGCCCGCTGCGCATCGTGCGGTTGGCACAGCCGTCGGCAAAAACCCAATTCCAATAATTATTCCGTGCCACAGAGTTATCACAAGTGGTGCAAAAATTGGTGGATTCCGTTTGGGGTTGCCGATGAAGCGCCAATTATTACAGCACGAAATGCCTCTGTTTGATGGGAAAAAGTTTCAATAAAAAAATTATAAATTTACGCTTCATTATTGATTATTAATTATTCGTCAAAAATGATATAATTAAATATAATATGAAGAGAATGGTCATCGCATTTTTGTTGGGTGTGGTTGTTGCTGTGTATGCGTTGCGCACAGATGCTTCTCCTCGTGCGGCGGATACTGTTGTGCGTGGGCAAACCGAACAAAGAGGCGATGCGTCCGCCCGTGCCGGCGATACTACCGTTGTATCACGAAGTGCGGTGCAACAGCGTGCCGCAACCGGACAACCGGCTGTGGCCGCCCGTTCTGCGGCGGTGCCACGAGCGACCGGCCCAGCGGTGGCTGCCCGTTCTGCGGCGCCTGCAAGCGCACGTGCGACCGTACCGTCCAGAGCCGTGGCCAGAAGTGCCGCAACTCCACAGGCCGCCAGATCCGCCGTTCCCCAAACAACCGCACGAAGCGCAACAGTTGCCCGCTCTGCGGCGGCTGTGCCAGAGACAAGAATTGGCGCCGCATACGAACGTTGCAGAGATGCATATTTTGCATGTATGGATCAATTTTGTTCTATGAAAAATCCATCGCACGGACGCTGTTCGTGCAGCAATCAAATATTTGATATTATTGCGGCCCAAGACGTTCTTGTTGATGCCGCCACCCGTCTTAACCAGTTTAACGAAGATTTGGACGCTGTTGGTATGACCGCGCACCAAGCCGCTGCTATGCGCCGTGCGACAGAGGGTGAACTTGCGCTTATGGATGATACAACTGGGTCTCGGGGATTACTGGACGCCATTATGGCAAGTATTCGGGGTGATGATGCGACGGTTGGCGGTCGCCATGATATCTTAAACCCGATTATTATACACACAGATATGTCTATGGCATTCGGCGCCAGCGATGCGCAACTAATAGCGCAACATAACGGTCAAAATTTATATAATGCGGTCATTGGTCGTTGTCGCCAGCTTGTGCGTGATATGTGCACAGATGCGCAATTACAGCGTGCCGTTACCGCATATCTTATGGCGATTACAAATGACTGTAATGCCTTGCAAAGACGTATGGAGGATACACAGCGTGAACTTCTTGTGAATGTTCGTGAATCGGATGCTATGCTGGCGCTTGCACGTGTGCAGAATCAAAAAAACCTTAATGCGCTGGACGCAACGGAATGCTTTCGCCAAGTAGAGGCCGCAATAATGTCGCCAGAGGTATGCGGACCTGGGTACAGGCGGTGTCTTGATAACGGGCAATTTATTGACATAAACACGGGCCGTCCATTTGAAGGCGTTGCGAATTTTTATGAACTTGGAGAATTGCTTTCGTTTGCAACCGAGGCAGGTATATCTGGCCAAAGGATTTCGCAAAATCCGGCAAATCGCATATTCGTACAAGACTTTGTATCACGAGTGAAACCATTCGCAGAGCCAGTGCTTTCAAGGTGTACAAATATTCGCACGCAGATATGGGATGACTTTTTGGACCGTGCAATATTGGAAATTCATTTCGCCCAAGTTGCCAAGGTTAATGAAATTCGGTCTGGGTGTATGGATTTTATTTCTGCGTGTTATATGGGCGCAGAGCGGTCGCTTACCGCATCAATGCGCTCTATTACGGGCGATGTATTAACGAACCAGCCGGGTTCATTAATGGCGACGGACGCTATGTGTCGTCATTATGTTAATGCGTGCGATACAATGTTTGGTCGTGTAAACAATGGTATTATCGCACAGTTCGTAGAAAACAGAAGAGACGAAGATTTACATACCGCATGCCGTGCGATTGTGACCAATTGCTTTAATAGATTTGGCGGGACAAATCTTTCCAATTTCTTTAATCCACAAAGCGGTATTTTCCATACAGGACGTGCGCTGGATTGGTTTTCGTTTTATGCGTATAGATGGGATCCAGGCGAAAATGAATGGGTAAGAACCGACAGAGTTGTATCAGAATGCGCAAGAGAATTGCTTGCCGTGGAATCATGTAATCCGCCTGATAATCCAAATTTTGCACGAGGCGTGTTCGGCGGTTTTGACGTGGCAGAGGGGTCTCTGGAGGGTGTTGATCGCCATAGATATAACTATATGGGGCCATTGGCTCAAAGGCGCTTTCCTCTGGGCGTAATGCTTGAAGGCGGGCTTCACATATCTCCGACAGGTGTTGCAACAGAGATGTATTATCGTATAGTAAATACACTGTCTGTTTTATGTGAAAACCATGTAGGTACTTTCGCTGAAAATAGAGATCTTCTTATAAGACTCCCACAGGAAGGATATCCTATTAATGAAGATCCTTTGTCCAAAAATAATCTTATGCATAATTGGGCAAATACATGTCAGGCAAGTACTGGGGATAACTCTATACTTAATGCTACGGGTAATCCAAACTTTCCGCACCAGGCATGTGTGCAGGCAATGAATAATAGTGCAGTGGATACATCGTGGGGTATATGTGGTGCTACAATATGCCCCGCTGGCTCGCACAGATCAGCAGGAAGGTGTCCTACTGGTCTTAATGGCGATCCTATGTGTCTTAATGCTGCATGTCGTTGTGATGTTGGATTGGAAGCGATCGAGGGCAGTTGCCTCAGGGCATGTCCAGCAGATATATCAGAACCTGTAACGGATATCGGCACTGACATATGTGACGCCAATGACGCAAGATGCATGTCAAGCCCAGATTTTGGCAATAGATGCAGATGTATTGGCAATCGTATATATTCAGGTGGCTCGTGCCAACTTCCTATCATTCCTGTTAATGCAGAATTTGACTATAGATGCATTGCTCACAACAGTACAGATGTTCATGGGGGTGATAATAGATGTATAAGTCGTGGGGTTCGTTGTGTGCCAAATGTCAATACTGTATCTGTTAATAGACATGGCACGTTTCCAAATGCAACATGTCAAATTGCCCCGATTCCGTTTGGTGGCTCTTGCCCTGTGCCTGGCCGTCACTGTGCAGCTCCTAATGTTTGCTTGGCGCCAATCAGTGGTGGTGGTGGAAACGTATGTCGACCGTGCAGACAGGGACATGGTTGTCCAAACAGCGGATGCTCTGTAGGCGCATGGGATGAATGCGGCGTGGCATGTCCATCGTTTCCTTGTGCGGCCCATCAGATTTGTGATAACGTGGGACATGGGTCATGCTTTACACCGCAATGTCCGTCATGCCCCACTGGATGTTGGATAACTGGCAGTCCAATTCATGGCACTTGCGGTTGTCAATGTCACCATATTGTTGATCCTATTTGTCCGCCTGGGGATATGTGGTGTCGGGACGATGGAATAATAGATAGAGAGCTTGAGCACGGCTTTCGTTAAAAAAACCGGCATTGCCGGTTTTTTTGAGTATTAAATTATCTCTTTTGTGTCAATTTCGTCATTCCGGATAACGGCCGAATGGACGTTAATCCGGAATCCAGGTCAATAAAGAATATGTCTA
>WQVP01000012.1 GCA_009785765.1 Alphaproteobacteria bacterium
ATTGTGTCATACGGTGTTGCAATGGAACGTTCTCGTCAAACATATCGGTCCTTGGTTTCATTTTCGCCCACAACAACGGGCGCCAAAAATGCCCAAAAGTGCGACACAAAAATCATAGGCGATAACGCAATCGTTAACACTTATCCTGTTATAATTCACGGGAATTCAGAAAATCATCAAACGCACGAGGCCAGCGCAAGCGCCGTCCCAGCAGACGCCCTTTGGTACCTTGGGTCCGCTGGAATCTCGGAAGATATGGCAACCGCATTAATTGTAAGTGGTGCTGCGGCACCGGTTTTATCACGACTTCCTATGGAGTTTCTGGTTGAATCAAAACAGCTTATACAAATGGCTTTGGAGAACAAATAGGCACTAGGCACTAGTAAAAGGTAATAATATGAACATATTACAAATAAAAAACTTATCAGTAATGCATGACGGCAAAAAAATATTGCATGATATAAATATGTCCGTGAATGCGGGCGACATTATGTTGTTAAACGGACATAATGGGTCTGGAAAAACAACTTTGGTCAAAACAATTGCCGGACAATATGAGGCGAGCGGCGAAATTATATTCAACAATCCAATCACCAATCACCAATCACCAATCACCGATTTATCAACTGCTGAACGTGCGAAATTGGGAATATTTTTCGGTCTGCAACATGTGCCAGAAATTCCGGGACTGTCCATTACATCTTTTCTTAAACATTCTATGATGGCACATAATGAAAAAATGCCGGCTGGTGAATTCTTTAAAAAATTAACCGATGCACGCATGCGCCTTAACATTCCAGAAAACTGGCTTGGCCGGGCGATTAATGTTGGGTTCAGTGGCGGCGAACGTAAAAAAATTATGATGCTTCATTTGCTTTTGATTAAACCAAAGCTTGCCATATTGGACGAACCTGATTCCGGAGTTGATACCGAAACGCAAACATTATTCGCAGAAGTTATTAAAGAACTGAATCAGCCATCCCGAACCCCGAACCCCGAACCCCGAACAACCTTTTTAATCATTTCCCACCAAGAAAGCTTTACAAAACTTATAAAACCAACCGCCGTTACCACTTTGGAGAGCGGGAAAATTATGGTATAATATAGTCGTGTTCGTGGTTCGTGTTCGTGCTCGGATTATGAATACGCATAAAATTACGGAGATTCAAATGCCAGTCAAAAAACCAGTCAAACGAACCACGAACCACGAACCACGAACCACGACGTTATCAACTTGGCTTTTCCGTCGGCCGGTTAAATATGCCCTATTTTCACTTGGGCTTATTATATGTGCAATGGTACTTTCCACGGTTGCGACATTCTTAACCCACGATTATATGCTCAGCATGCTGGTGTTTTCTGTATCAAGTTTGGCCGCCGCTGTATTTATGATTTTTTATGCAATCCGCACGGCCGGCGACGTTTTGTTATCAAGACGTGATATGCTTTATATTAACATAGGTATAACATTAACAATGATTGGTGCGATTGCTGCAATATTAATACCTGTTATGTTTTTCAGCATGGCCAATCTTGTCTCTTGGCATTATATGATGATGGCGATGTACCCGTCGCTTTATATGACTTTGCTTTTGCTTATAATGGTATTTATATTCTTTGCCGTATCTTTTTTCAAAGGATTAATTGTATATCAATTCATAGCCATCTATAAATATGCACGTGCAAATAACGTGCCAAAATGGAAAGTATTATTATCACTTCCTGCGGGCACAGGGTTCCTTTCATGGCCATCATATATCGCAGAGTCCAATTCAAAAACTGCCGACTCTGTCTCTAATAAAGCAAAATGGTTTGAAGTATTTATTCAAAACATATTAAAAAATCATGTTATGGGATGGGTTGTTTTGGCGGCAATTGTTATTCCGATGAACATCATGAATATGATTGATTTGGCGACTGTGATTGTCATGATGGCGTCTCTTGGTGCGGTTCAATATTTCTTTGGCCTTAAAAAATTGACCACACAAATGCCGTCTATAATTTCAACACTTGCCATTATTTTTAATGTGATAATTATCGCCACAGCGTTCAGCGTATACAACGCCGAAATGCAAAGAATCCAAGAAATGAACGCTCAAATAGAAGTTATAGAAATTATGGAGATTCAATAATGAATTTTTTAATCCCAGCAATTTTAATAATTGCTATTTTATACATTGGGCGGGCTTTATTGCTTCCGATACTTGTTGCGGTATTCTTTTGGTATCTTCTTTATTCCATAGCCGCATATTACCGTAAACTTTTGCCGTATAAAGATGAATCACACGGATTCAAACACAAAGCGTTTAACATTCTTGCGGGATTTATGTCGGTTGGAACTTTTGGTTTTTTCATTCATCTTTTTCAATCAAATATTCGGCCGGCAATTATGGGCTTTATCGCAAGAATTCCAGAAATCCAAGGAAGGCTTATCGCGTTCCAAAGCTATGTCTCGGACGCCATGGGCATTGAATTATCCGCATCCATGTTGCCAGATACAACACGTATAATTGGCGCAATAACGCAAAGCACAACACAGCTTTTGACCATCACCGGACTTATAACTATTTACATAGTTGTCTTGTTTATTGAACAGTCTACGTTTCGCAAAAAACTTGCCGCACTTTTCCCGATAAAAAAACAACTACAAAAGGCACAATTTATAATTGCAGCAATTGATGACAACATGAAAAGATATATGTTTGTCAAAACTGCAATGTCGGCACTTAATGCAATTGCGTCATATATATTCCTTTGGTACATAGGGTTTGAATTCGCATTTGTTTGGGCGTTCATAGTATTTGTGCTGAATTATATACCAACACTTGGCACAGCCATATCTGTATCCTTGCCGGTTTTATTCGCATTTATCACAGGGTATTCGCCGAACGAAATCATAGTACTGGCCTTTGGTCTTGGCGCAATCCAAGCAATCGTTGGGAATTTCTTGGACCCACGTTTAATGGGTCATACGTTAAACCTTTCTATGCTGGTGATTATTATAAATCTTGTATTTTGGGGAATGATTTGGGGGCCTGTTGGAATGTTTTTCAGCGTACCAATTCTTGTCGCCACATTTATCATAATGGCACAGTTTGATAAGACCCGGCCGATTGCGATATTATTATCTGCGAATGGTGAAATCCCGGATAAAAAGAAAGATTAAAAAAACCGCCGGTTGGCGGTTTTTTATTTAAAATATTCCACGTGATTTTGGTTTAATTCCGGCAAATTCCGAAAGCGCTTTCTTTTCTTTTTCAGATAGCCTACGAGGGACCTCTGTATTTATTTCCATATATAAATCCCCACGGACACCGGCACGGCCACCAATTGGCATGCCTTGGCCGCGTAATTTCATACGCTCTCCCACTTGTGTTCCTGCCGGGATTTTTACGCCCAGTTTTTTATCATCAATTGTGTCAATTTCAATTTCGCCGCCAAGCGCCAGCGTTGCAAACGGAATCGTTGCACGAGTGTATAAATCTGACCCATCACGGTCAAACGTTTTGTCCGGACGGATACGAATATCTATGTATAAATCGCCCGATATGCCGCCAAAAGGTGCCGCCTCTCCCATACCTGCAAGGCGAAGTCTTGCGCCGTCCATAACGCCGGCCGGTATTTTTACATCAATTTCACGGGTTTTGTTTATGACGCCGCTGTCGCAGTCTTTGCATGAGTCTTTTATTTTACGACCGGCGCCGTGGCAATCTGGGCATGGCGCCTCGGTCGTAAAAAAGCCTTGTCTTTGATGTACATAGCCAGATCCATTACACCTTGTACAGGCCGGTGCCGGCTTGCCATCAGACGTTCCGTGCCCAGCGCATTTTTCGCAATGGGTATTTGTTTGGAATTTTACGGTTTCTGTTTTGCCTGTGAATGCGGTTTTTAAATCTATGACAACCTGGTGCAATAAATCACGTCCACGCATTTGGGCTGGCGACCCAGAGCGACGAGAGCGACCGCCACCAAATCCCGCACTCCGAAGCATTTCTTCCATCATTTCGGACATATCAATTCCGCCGTCGCCGCCGAAATTAAATTCAAAACCACCCCCCCCTCCGAATGGATTCCCTCTGGCGCCACCTGTGGAGCCACCAAAAGCCGAATCGCCAAAGCGGTCGTATGCGGCACGTTTTTGCGGGTCTTTTAATGTATCAAATGCGTTGTTAACTTCTTTGAATTTTTCTTCGGCCGCCTTGTCGCCCTGATTTTTATCAGGGTGATATTTCAAAACAGCCTTGTGATAGGCCTTTTTAATTTCGGCATCGGTGGCGGTTTTGGATACGCCCAAAATATCGTATGGATTTTTCATAGATATTTATATAGTAAAAAATATAATAAATTTCAAGCGGGTAAAAATACTAAATACACCTGGGCGTCTATTCTCTGATCTTTCTTCCAAATTTTCCGACGTTACAGAGACATAACGCCGTTGGCACATCTATTAATTTGCCGCCTATGTATTCTGCGCCGACTGTCCGATAAATCCCCAAATCGCTTGCGTCTTTGGCTAATTGGCCGCCAACACCCTTAAAATAGCTATTGGCATTTTTATTCAAATCCATTGTACCGCTTACGTTTACAGCCGTTTCTTTTTTAACAGTCGTCATTGTTTTTACCCTTTGTTTTATTGACAAAAGTCATTTTACAGCCAGCCGTAAAAATGTCAACTTGAAATTATTTTTTTTTTACGCTATGCTCTGCCGCATGGCACCAGTTAAAACAAATTATTCGGCAAGCGATATCCAAGTCCTGGAGGGATTGGAGCCTGTTCGTCTTCGTCCAGGAATGTACATAGGCGGTACAGACGAAAAGGCATGGCATCATTTGCCAATTGAAATTCTGGACAACTCTGTTGACGAAGCGGTGGCGGGCTTTGCCAAAAAAATCACAGTTAATTTAATTGATGCAAAAACCATAGAAATATCCGACGACGGGCGCGGTATACCGGTTGACGAACATCCAAAACATCCGGGCAAATCGGCGTTGGAAGTTATATTTTCATCACTTCATTCCGGCGGAAAGTTTAATAACAGCGTTTATAAAACATCCGGTGGATTGCACGGCGTTGGTGCGGCGGTTGTAAACGCCCTTTCCCGCAATACAACCGTCACAGTTGCACGAGACGGATATGAATGGACTTTGAATTTTTCACGTGGCCACACAGTTGGAACAATTGAAAAAGGTGCGGCGACAAAAACAACCGGCACACGTGTCCGCTTTACTTTGGACGATGATATATTTGGTGCGGGCGCTGTTTTTAAACCATATAAAATTTACCGCATGGCACGTGCAAAGGCATTTTTAACACGTGGCGTAAAAATTGAATTTATCTGTAATCCAGAATTAATCGGTGAAGACGGGCCGCCCGCAAACCAAACATTTTATTATCCGAACGGTGTTGCGGACTTTTTGGCCGAGCGCACACAGGATAAACATAAATTATTACCAAATATTTTCAGCGGCATTGTTGAATTTCCAGACGATTCGGGTCATGTGGAATGGGCTTTGACCGTGCTTACTGATGAACATGGCGCCGCATCGGATGATGGATTTTTATCATCATTTTGTAATACTATTGCAACGATTGATGGCGGCACTCATGAATCGGGTTTTCGCAGTGCAATTACCAAAGGATTGAAAAACTTTGGTGAAAAAGTTAACAACAAAGCGGCGGAAAAAATCACAGCCGAAGACATGTTTGATTCCGCATGCGCCATTGTTTCTGTATTTTATAAATCACCGCAATTTTTGGGTCAAACCAAAGAAAAGCTTTCCAATCCAGAGGTCGCAAGGTATACCGAACGTGCATTGTCCGATCCATGGGAAATGTTTTTGGCGTCTGATCCAAAGACTGCAAACGCATTGCTTGAATTTGTAAATAATTTGGCCGCTGCACGTATTAAAATCCGTGCCGCCAAAGAAGTTGCACGCAAAACCCCTACAAAACGGGCTCGCATGCCGCATAAATTGGCGGACTGTGCAAAACATGGCATTGCCGGTACAGAGTTATTTATAGTAGAAGGCGATTCGGCCGGCGGAACCGCAAAACAAGCACGTGATCGTGCGACCCAGGCCATATTACCCCTTCGTGGTAAAGTATTGAACGTCATATCAAATTCATCTGAAAAATTGGCCGACAACAAAGAAATGAACGAATTAATTGACGTTATTGGTGCGGGTGCGGGCAAAAACTTTGATGAAACTAAATTACGTTATGAAAAAATAATTATCATGACCGACGCAGACGTGGACGGATCACATATCGCATCTTTATTAATGTCTAATTTTTATAACATAATGCCAGAGCTTATCCACGGCGGCCATTTGTATTTGGCGTGTCCGCCGCTGTACCGCATTGCACACGGAACGGATTCCACCTATGTGGCGTCAGAGGAAGAATTGGCAGAATTAAAAGAGACCAGATTTAAAAACAAGAAAATTGAAATTTCCAGGTTCAAAGGATTGGGTGAAATGAATCCGTCGCAATTAAAAGAAACGACGATGAATCCGAAAACCCGACGATTAATCCGTGTGGAATTACCACCCCGCACCGACGAAGGCATGGAAGACTTGGAAAAAACCAAAACTCTGGTGTCCGAATTGATGGGCAAAAAACCAGAATTCCGTTTTCGCTTTATTACGGAAAACGCAAAATTTGTAAAAGATTTGGATGTTTAATATTCTCTTATCCTCTCCCCTTGCGGGAGAGGATAGTTTTTGTTAGCGAAGCATGAGCGTTACAAAAACTTGGTGAGGGGTAACAAGTTTTCAAACCCCTCACCAAGCGCCGCTAGGGCACAAGTGCCCTAGCTTTGCTTTCCTCTCCCGCAGGGGGAGAGGAAAAACCAGCAAACAAAAAAAATCCCCGCATTGCGGGGATTTTTTATCTTTGGCTCTGCGTCGCCTGCCTTATTTGGCGAAGTTCTGAATTAGTGGTACAGCCATTACATGTGTTCATCGCTAACAGCAAAGTTATAGTACTAAGCCACCCTAGGCGTGAACGTATATCTGAAAGTATATCTTTCTTAGTTTGTGGATTAGTTTCTTGCTTATTAGTCTCTGACATAACTATCTCCCAATTGCTTGTGCTTGGCTGACGTTACGGTTCACAGTATTTCCGCAAATTGTAACCGGTGCGAATGTTTTTTGCGGCGCAACATTGCCGCCAACAATTGTTACATTTCCGCCGACCTGTGCAGGGGCAACGCCAGCGCTGCGTACCGGCGCACCACATTGTCTCCGAATCGGTTGTGGGTTTTGCATTGGTGCCATGCCTTGGCGTGCACGCATTTGGTTTAATTCACGGTCAAATGGATTTACAATCGTTTGAACTTCGTTTTGAACTTCTACGTTTACAATAATAATTGGCGGCAAAGATTCAATTTCTGATTTCTGATTTCTGATTTCTGATTTGTATGTATCCATTGGTGTTTCCACGCTTCGCAATGGGTTTTGCATATCTATTAAATCAATACATTGTGCGTTTGCATGGCGAACTCTGCGTGATTCACGAAAGCGTACATCATCAATATCGCCACGTTGATTCATTTCTGCAACGCATGCATTCCGATGCTGAGTAAAGCGAACGTCGCCTTGGTAAATAGTGCGGGAAGATGAACAAGCCGTCGTGGCAAAAGCAAGTGCAAGGGCAAGTGTGGCAAATAATAATTTTCTCATAGATACGAACCTTTTATTTAATTATATGTCCCTACGATTCGTTCTCTCTTGATGCAATGTTGCCACAAATATTTTGATTGTCAAGAAATTAGTGATTAGTGTTAGTGATTGGTGATTTGTGATATAATAACAAAAAAGGATTTTTTATGACCTATTCTGAACTTGGACTTGTTAACACCAAACAAATGCTTTCTGATGCCCTGGCCTCTGGATACGCTGTACCCGGATATAATTTCAGCAACATGGAAACCTTGCAAGCCATAATGCGTGCATGCGAACAAACCGGCCAACCACTTATATTACAGGTATCCCAGGGGTCTATAAAATATACAGGCATGGAGACCTTGCTTGCGCTTGTTAAATCAAAACTTGGACGCCGGGGAATAAAGTTTCCGGTTGCACTTCATCTTGACCACGGCACTTCGTTTGAAGAATGCAAAGATGCGATTGATGCAGGATTTTCATCCGTTATGATTGATGCGTCTGATAAATCTTTCACAGAAAACGTGGAA
>WQVP01000013.1 GCA_009785765.1 Alphaproteobacteria bacterium
AGACCCAGACAAACCAAAATTCAAAGCCAAACAAGGTTTTAAAAAGAAATAAAAATCGCCCAATCGGGCGTTTTTTTAATTATTAAACAAAAAGTGGCATATATCAAAAGGCTGCATGACATAATCCTTACCAACCAGTTTCATTTTTCCGGCGTCTTTAACCGCCGCCTCGGACCCAAGTGATAAATAGTCTTCTGGTCGGATAATTTCTGCACGGATAAAACCCTTTTCAAAATCAGTGTGAATTTTTCCGGCGGCATTCGGCGCTGTGGCACCTGTACGAACTGTCCATGCCCGTGTCTCTTTTGGGCCAACAGTGTAAAAGGTTTGAAGGCCTAACAGGTCATAGCCACTCCGAATAACACGGGAAAGCCCTGATTCTGAAAGACCTATATCATTTAAAAACAACTCTCTTTCGGACAGGTCGTCAAGCATGGCAATTTCTTGTTCAATTTTGGACGATATAATTAACACAGGGTTTGTGGCGCCGTATTTATCAATAACGGCCGCAGAAAAGGCGTTTCCATCCCGGGCGTCTGCCTCGTCCACATTGCACACAAACATAACCGGCTTTTCGGTCAAAAGGTTAAAATTAATATGTTCGTGGGTTTGTGGTTTTGGAGTGTCTCTTGCCGGAATTCCGTTTTCAAGACCAGCCTTTACATCTTTTAATAATTCAAGCGCTAATTTTGCCTCTTTGTCCAAACCTCTTGCACGCTTCATCAGGCCGTCAACCTGTCTGTCCAACGATTCTATGTCTGCAAGCATAAGCTCTGTTTCAATAATATCAATGTCTGCAAGCGGGTCTATGCGGCCGGCCACGTGCGTTATGTCATCATTTTCAAAACAACGCACCATGTGAATAATTGCATCCACAGCACGAATATGTGAAAGGAATTTGTTGCCCAGGCCCTCGCCCGCACTTGCGCCTTTGACAAGACCGGCGATGTCCACAATTTCCATTTGCGTCGGAATTATCTTTGCAGACTTTACCAGGTCGCCAAGCTTGTTAAGCGTTGCGTCCGGCACAACAACCATCCCGGTATTAGGCTCTATGGTACAAAAAGGATAGTTGGCGGCGTCTGCCGCAACCGTTGCAGTCAAAGCATTAAATAGTGTGGATTTTCCAACATTTGGCAATCCAACAATTCCACAATTAAAACCCATAATTCACTCCGTTCATAGTGTTAGTGGCGCTAGTGCTAGTGATTAGTAGCAAAAAACAAACCAAAACACAAACAAGATTTTGTGTTGAATATGTTTTTTATAAAAGATAATATAAAACAACTAACCACTAACCACTAGCCACTAGCACTTAACACTATGAATTTCATTTGGGAACAATTTAATATAAAAACTTTTCCGGCACGGCCGGTTGTTTTTGTTGGTGGCGTTTATAACAAAGATTTGTCTGATGAAAATGCGGCGAAAATTATAGACACCGAAAATACAACCGAAATAATTCCGACGGATGGCGATTTGCCTGTCCATATAATTTGTGTTGGTGAAATTTCCGGCGATAAAAAGATTATAATAAAATCCTCAATCCTCAATCCTCAATCCTCAATTTATTTTTCGCTAAAAGCGAAAAATAAAACACCGGCCGTTTTGGACATTTTGTGCGAAAACACCGGTAAAAACTCTGAAATAATTGGCGACGTGGTTATACAAAACTATGATAAATTAAAGGTTAATATTGTGGCCGACAATCTATCTGGGGGTACGGGTGTTTTTATAAAAACACGAATACTTGCACATGAAAACACTGATACAGAATTAATGGCAAATGCAAATATTGTTGCGAATGCGCCGGGTTGTAAAAACGATATTTCTTTTTCTGTTATGGCCGCAGATGGTGCAAAAATAAAGATGACACCTGCGCAAAAGATTCACAGCGTGCCGACGCTTGCGGATCATGCCGCATCAATTTACCGTGCGGCGGATGCACAAATAGAGTATTTGGCGTCGGCCGGAATGTCGCCCGACGATATAAAAAATGTTCTGGAAGAGGCGTTTTTAAATTAAGCCTCGGATATTTTTTGGATGTTTTCAGATACTTTTTGAATCTCTGCATCAATTTCAGAAATGCGCCCAATCCCTTCGTCTGAAAGGGTGCGAACCAATTCACGCTTTTCGTTTTGCAAAGACATAAGATAATACTTTAACTTTAACCCGACTATAAATTTCTCTGCTTCGGACGCTTGTAGAGGCGCGGCTTCCGCACCCGGACGGGGCGACCCTGCCCCTATATCAATATTAAACTTTACAAAAAACTCTGCGTGCTTTTCAATTAATTCTGGGTGCGCCGTTGCAATAGATGACAATGTTTGATTTTCAATTTCGTTAACGGTTGGCACGGGTGCGGCGTCTGCAACTTTATTAAATTTCCATTCTTTGAATTTCATGTCTTTAAAAAACTTTTTGAATGAATTTTGTAGTGTAAAATCTTGAATTTTTTCCGCCTCTGCCATAAAGAATTTTTCAGCCTGTGTTTGCCCAGCGGGCGTAGATACAACAAAATTATCATTCGTTGTTTTCCACAAAAACTGTTCCAGAGGAATTGCGTCGTCTATAATTTTTCGCATAGCGGGCACGCCGCCTGGGCCGGACAATACTGTGTCTGGGTCGCCCTTGGCGGGACAAAATGCAAAACGAATATCGGACTCTGGCCGTAACTGTGCCATAGCAATTCCGGCCGCACGTGCGGCGGCTTTGATGCCGGCCTTGTCGCCATCAAAACAAAATGTTATGTTGCGGTTTAATTTGTTTAAAATCATAACATGTTCTTCGGACAAAGCGGTGCCCAGCGGCGCCACAGTTTCGCCGAATCCCGAAAGTTGCATTTTTATTGCGTCAATTTGACCCTCTACGACAATGCTGCGATTGGCTTTATAAATATCATTCCGTGCAAAATTTAATCCGAACACGGTTGCCCGCTTTTTAAAAAGCCCTGTCTCTCCGGTATTGATATACTTTGGTTCCGATCCGTCCAGCGAACGTCCGCTGAACGCAACGATAACGCCTTTGTCGTTATGAATTGGAAACATTAATTTGTTGCGGAAAAAGTCATAATTGCCACGGCCCATTTCGCCCACTCTGACCAGGCCGGTTGCGACAAGGTTTTCGGTTTTTTCAGCGCTGAATTTATTCGCAATTATATTTCCGTTTGGCGCAAAACCAATTTCGTATTTTTTTATGTCGTCGTCTGTAAAGCCACGACCACGGATGTATGAAAGCGCAAATTCGCCGTCCGGCGTCCATAGTTTTTGGGCATATATTTTTGCAGCGCCCGAAACTATGTCGTGATAAGATTTTTCACGGGCAACAGTTGCCTCGTCCTTTGACTTGTATTCCGGCATTTTAACACCGGCCATTTGTGCCAATTCACGAAGGGCATCCAAGTATTGCATGTTATTGGTTTTCATAGTGAATGAAATAACATCGCCCTTTTCCCCGCAACCAAAACAGTAATAATTTCCACGTTCCTCGGATACTTTAAAAGACGGTGTTTTTTCGTTATGAAACGGGCAACAACCCCAAAAATCTTTGCCCCGTTTTGAAAGCGGTACACGTTTTCCGATGACATCCACAATGGAAAGCCGGCTTCGCAATTCATCATTAAAATTGTTGGAGTATGTTTTCACAAAGTAATTATATAACGGAAAAATCGTAAGGGCAAATAATTATTTGCCCCTACCCCGGCGCTTTGCGCCCCCTCTTCCCAAGGGAAAGGGGGGGGCAACCCAAGTGCCAGCGGTCAATTCCCCTTCGCTGGCGAAGGGGTGGATTGCGAGCGATAGCGAAGCAAGACGAGGTAGTGGCAAAACAAAAAACCGCATTCTGCGGTTTTTTAACACAGCATAGTTGATTATCTCTTTGTCACTTTTTTGTCTTTAAAAAATCATCCAAAATAATTTTAATTTTATCAGTATGGCCGGAATAACGATGCCCAACGCCTTCAAGGGTTTCAAGTTGGCTTTGTTTTATAATTTTATTTAATTTTGTTGCTTGTTCATAAGGTACAGTTTCATCTTTGTTGCCATGAATTATAATAGTCGGGATTTTTATTTTTTCTGCGTCTGTCCACGGAGTATAGTTTGCAGCATCAGCGTAAAGAGAATAATCCCTTCGTTTGATTCCGGTATCATATTCAACTTCGTAAAAGCCGTCTTTTGCCCATTGTTTAACATCAACACTTGGGTCTTTGTCAAACCGGTGTTGCATATCAATTAATGGCGATAATAAAATTAAAAATTTATAAGTATCTTTGCCGCTGGCAATCGTGTGCAATAAAAGTCCGCCACCGTACGATACACCGCATGCTGCAATCCCATCCACCCAGTCCAAAGTTTTTAAATAATCAATTGCGGTTTGAATATCTTCCAGGCCAGATGTGGTTGTTATAAAGCCAGAGTCCCCTTCGGAATTTCCGTGACCACGGTAATTTATACGCATTGATGCAAACCCGTGCGCGGCAAAAATATTTGTAAGGAATGGTTGAACTGTACTTTGGAAACAGTCTGAATAAGAGCCCATTGCATGAATAACGACACTTTGCTTTTTCCGTGCCAAATCTCTATCAATACGACATTCCAATTTTATGCCAGATGTATTGGTCAAGAAAAAGCGGGCTGTGTTCATTATTTCTTTCCCCACCCGCGTTTTGTGCTTGGTTTTTTGTTATTAATTAAATCGGCGGCGACCTCAAGATCGGGCTGTTCTTTGACCGACACATTAACTTTGTTTGATGAAATATATGCACCATAACGGCCGTCGGCATAATATAAAATCGGCTTTCCTGTTGCTGGATTGGTGCCCAGTTCAATCGCTTCTATTTTTTTCTTTTCACCGGATAATAATTCACGTGCGATGTCCAGAGTTATATCATCAAAAGAGTATTTTTTTGCCGACGCATTTTTTTCGCCGTCTGTGACATATGGTCCGAACCGTCCGACTTTATATGTTATGCCTTCGCCCAAATCTTTGTTATTGTTTGCAGGCGCTGTGCCGTCTTCGCTTTGCGTGGTTCCAAAGTTTTGTATAGTTTTGCATTTTGGGTAATCGCTGCACGACATGAATGGCCCAAAGCGTCCAGATTTTATAATCATTTTATTGCCGCAATTTGGACACTTTGCGTCCGCCGGCATAAGTGTCCCGGCCAAAGATTCGTTTACCGAATCCAAAACTTCTGTTGTGGGGATGTCTTTGGCGCTTTTGATTGTTGGTGCAAACTCGCCCCAAAATTTTTCAAGTGCGTCCAATTTCTTTTTATCTCCGCCCGCCACATCATCCATGGTGTCTTCCATGTTTGCGGTGAAATTTACATCCACAATATTGCCGAAATATTTGGCAAGGTATGCAGACAAAAGCCAGCCGGTCGGCGTTGGAAAAAATCTTTTAGTTTCAATCTTTACATATTGCCTGTCTATGATTGTTGACATGATTGCCGCATAGGTTGAAGGGCGGCCAATCCCAAGCTCTTCCATTTTTTTAATTAATGATGCCTCTGTATATCTGGGCGGCGGCGCAGTGAAATGTTGTTTTGGCAAAAGCTCGGTTATATCAATGGTGTCGCCAACGGACAATGGCGGTAATTTATTTTCCGCATCGCCGTCTTCGTTTTTGTCATCCTCGTCTTCTACGTAAACTTTCATAAAGCCGTCAAACGTACGGGTTGTGCCGACTGAGTGGAAAATTGCGTCCGCATTGTCTGGTTTAATGTCCACAACCACAGAATCAAATTCAGCGTTTGTCATTTGACATGCAACAGTTCTTTTCCAGATTAAGTCATAAAGCTTTTTTTCGTCATCCGCATCGCCTGCGTTAACGGCGTTGACATCAACCGGGCGAATTGCCTCGTGCGCCTCTTGGGCATTTTTTGATTTTGTTGCATATTTAATTGCGGCGCCGGGCAAGAATGGGTTGCCATATTTTTCGCCTATGAAATTACGTAATTGTTCAACCGCATCCGCAGCCAAAGAAACAGAGTCTGTTCGGATATAAGTAATGTGTCCGGCCTCGTACAATTTTTGTGCGGCCATACCTGTGCGCTTTGCGGAAAAGCCCAGTTTGCGTGCGGCCTCTTGTTGAAGTGTTGACGTTGTAAATGGTGCGGCGGGTTTGCGGGATGATTTCTTTTTCTCTACACTCACTACGCTTGCAGGGATTAGGGATTGGGGATTAGGGATTAGTGTAGACAAAATTTCATCCATTGAAGTTTTGTTTTCAATAGTCATCTTATCTATTTTTTCACCATTCCATTTTGTTAGTT
Source organism: Alphaproteobacteria bacterium (assembly GCA_009785765.1). Lineage (GTDB taxonomy): Bacteria > Pseudomonadota > Alphaproteobacteria > Rs-D84 > Rs-D84 > WRKW01. Next base: position 6,272 of record WQVP01000013.1, read on the forward strand.
TGGACAGAAACACCAATCCTTTATCACTAATCCCTAATCCCTTTTCGGCGCAGCGCGCAGAAAGCGACCAATATTCCACTGGGTTAAATGCCATGACTTCGCGCTCTCTGTCTATGACCAATGCGACCGCAACCGATTGTACACGCCCCGCACTTTTACCCATGTTTTTACGCCAAAGAACGGGCGATAATTTAAAGCCGATTAAATAATCCAACGCACGACGCACAAGATACGCGTCCACAAGATTTCCATCAATTTCACGAGGGGATTCAATTGCGGATTCTACGGCTTTTTTTGTAATTTCGTTAAAAGTTATTCTGTATATTTTTTTGCCGACCAATGCTTTTTTATCATCAAGAATAGAAAATATATGCCATGCGATGGCCTCTCCTTCTCTGTCTTCGTCCGTTGCAAGATATACTGTGTCTGCTTTTTTTACCTCGTCCAAGATTTGTTTTATGGCTTTTTCTTTGCCGGACATAATCGCCCATTTCATCGCAAAGTTGTTTTCAGTGTCAACCGATCCATCTTCGGGAACCAAATCACGAACATGGCCGACGGATGATATAACACGGTATCCGGCCCCCAAATATTTTTCAATTGTTTTTGCCTTTGCTGGTGATTCCACGATTAAAAGATTTTTCATTCTATCCGCCTTTACTGGACATTTGTATGTCTCTGTGTATTCTTGCATTTTGTACCAATCCAAATCCGAACAACAGCGCCAATAATGAAGAGCCGCCGAACGACATTAACGGCAATGGAACGCCGACCGTTGGCATTAATCCCAAAACCATGGCGATATTTATAAAGTAATAAACAAAAAAGTTCAACATAAATCCGAATATCAATAATTGGCCGAATCTATTGCGGCTTGTCTTTGCCCACCAAAACATAAGACCGGTCATCATAGTATAAAGTGCGATTAATATAAATGCGCCGATAAAACCAAACTCTTCGCCGAACATTGTGAATATAAAATCTGTGTGGCGTTCGGGTAAAAAGGCCATTTGACTTTGGGTGCCTTGCATAAAGCCTTGGCCGACAAAACCGCCCGACCCAATTGCAATTCGGGCTTGGTGGATTTGAAAGCCTGCGCCGGTAAGGTCGGCGGTCGGATTCATAAACGTAAGCAAGCGCTGTTTCTGATAACCGTGCAATCCAAATGTCCAAATTGCCGGCAGTGCAAGAATCGCCAAAACTGTACCAATTATAAACCATTGTCTTTTTGCGCCAACTATGAACACAAAACCCGCCGCAATAAACAAAAGCGACAAAGCCGTCCCAAGGTCTGGCTGTGCAACGATTAATAAAAACGGAATCAAAACAAATGCCGCCGGCAAAAGATATGTACGAAATTGTTCAAGCTCTGTGGAATTTTTCCACGCAAAGTATCGGGCAAGAACCAGCACCATACCCATTTTTATAAACTCTGATGGCTGTACCGTTATAAACCCAAGGTTAAGCCAACGTGTTGCACCGCCCCCTGTGTGCCCAAAAAACGCAACCCCTATGACCAGCGCAAGAGCGCCCGCATATAAAAGATAGCTTGTCCGAAGCCAGAATTTAAAATTTGAAAACGCCGCAATTAAAAACACAACCATGCCGATTAATATGCGTTGTAATTGTGGCACTGCAAACGGCCACCATCCGCCAACCGGATTACAGTATCCAACAACGCCTGTGCAATCTGTGCGACCTGCGGAATAGAGGGTTATAATAGACATGGCCAAAACAATCATCATAATAAA
>WQVP01000014.1 GCA_009785765.1 Alphaproteobacteria bacterium
CTCTACACGTGTTATATGTCGTGCCATAGATATGCGGAATAATTCGTTTTGACGGACGTCCATAAATCTCTCCAATGAATCACGAACGACGGCAATTTCATTTGCTATGCGGACGTTTTCAGCACGTGCAATTCTTTGTTCTTCTTGGCGGAAAAGAAATGGCAACATAGCGGCCGCCAACGCCAGCGCAAGAAGAAGTTCAATCATCATTCTTCCGGATTCACCAGAATAGGCATTAGGCACTGGGCACTGGGCACTAGTTTTTTTTCTAATAAAGTTAAAAATCTTTTTATACATCAATCTTGTTCCTGTTTATCCACCACTAATGCCTAGTGCCTAATGCCCCAAATCTCGCCAGCGACTTCCCATTATATCTTCAAACCCCGCCGGCGGCGTTATTTGAAATACGCCTGTGCGTGATAATTCCAGTTCTCTGAAACGTGGCGCAATAACATTTGGAAAATCCCAAGACCCAATGCGAAGCGGCCCCATTGTCCACCCGGCCGAGAGTTCATTTGACACCAAAAGACCAAACCCATCTGCGAATATAAGTTGTTCGGTTGATATGAACGCTGTGTTCAAAGAATAGGCACGCAGCAAATCAATACCGGATACCGTCCTTGACGACGGAGAATTCACAGTTAAATTTCGCCCAACATTAACCGATTCCGATACACTGACACGGTCGGCAACTATTGCGCCGGCGTTTGACCAATTGCCAACTCCGCCGCCACGAAATTCCGCCGCACTTATATTACGAAACCCGAACGTATCGCCCGTCACACGAACATTCGCAACAGATACGTTTGTTGCATCCATGTTTGCGCCGACTGGGAATATTGCATCCATAGTGCTTAATAAATCTGATGCGACAAACCAAGTATTAATTGTCCTGGAATCCAACAGTCGTGCAGTTATAGTTGTTGCATCCATTATATTATTTCGCATCATTAATAAATCACGTTCCATTGTATTAAGATGCTCTTCTGTTGCCGGCGTCCGGTGGAGAAAAGCATAAGAATCATCAGGCAAAAAATTAACATGTATGCGGTATATTATATCGCCAGGTCGCAGTAATTCGCTTTGCACACTCCACCCGCCAAGACCAGAGAATGCTATGTGGTTGTCGTCTGCTACCGCCGCATCCACGCCCAAAGCACGGGCAATACGAAGTGAGCGCATTGTTTCATACCCTTCGGAAAACACCAGGTAAGCCTCTACGACTGGGCCTGCGTTTGTATTAAATTTTTCAATAAATGCAAGTGCCGGGGTGCGGGTTGCAAGGGGGCTTATTTGCGCAATTTCATTACGTGATAATTCGGCAACAAAGCTATCCTCCCACACGGCTTGGTTTTCACGTATAAAGCCGGATATATGTGGCCGCCAAGCATGCATTTGTCGTGCGGCATTTATGTCTGTGATTTCACGGCTGACCTCTGCGACTCTTGCATAAACGAACGGGGCCATCGCCGCCACAAGACCAATCGCAAGCAAAGTTTCAAGAAGATTTGAACCACGTTGTTCAGAGTGAAAAAGTGAACAAGTGAAAGAGTGAAAAAATGATTCCACTTTAAACTTTTTTATAAAACTATTCTTTAACTTTTTCACTTATTCACCTTTTCACTTATTCACTTAAAAGATAATCCAATCTTTGTTCCAGACGATTAAAAAACACATATCTGCAAACCATATTTTGTGCCAGCGAACGTGCATCAAACGCAACACGAATGCCTGGCAGAGACTCTATGATTGTACGACACGTTATTGTCATATCACTGTCTTCAAGCGGCCGTGCCAGCACGCGCAAATCATTATTGTTAATATCATCCAATAAAACATCCGGAAAAACAGACATTCCCGCAAGGCGTATATCCACAAGCAATCGCCCAGTTATACCGGCAAGAAGCGCAGATGATGTTTGATCACGCAGCGTTATGGCGGCGGCGGATATGTCATTTACCTCTATGCCTGATCTTTGGCCGGCTGTGATTTCGCCGTCATCAATAAATACGTCTTGGCCACGTGTTGCGTTTATAATTCCCATAACCTCTATGCTGTCTGCGGTTATTGCGATATTGTTCATAATTGCATCTTGACGAATATGCCAATTATGAGGACCTGTAAATCCTGTGCGCCCTGCGGCCAAAGATAAACTATTCACTGATATTAAATCGGCCGCTAAATTCCCAGGGTCGCCCCAATTTGAAATTGACGGGCCTGTAAAAGTATCTGTGGCCAAATTCCCACGAGAGATATTTAATGCAGCCGTGCCCGCCGGCGCACTGAAATTCGCACGGGTTATGTTAAAGTTATCTATGCGGTTTCTGAAACGTCGCCCGTCTTCGGTGCCGGATAAAATTAAATCAGCCGCAAGCACAGAAACAAACCGACCATCTGTTGCGGACGCATCACGAACGCCCCGCACGTCATGGCCGCCCATATTAATGTCTGTATGCATTTGATTATCATCAGTCCGCCTTGACCGCACTGATAATAAATCCGAAACTTCTGAAAATAATGGAACACGGACATAAACATTTCGGTAATAAGGGCGAAAGCGAAAAGCCGACATATCCATATCCCATCCGCCCGTTGAGCCCCGCAAAACATCGCCATCACTTTGTGCGCCCCAAAACCCAATGCGAAGCGCCATCTCTGCCCGGTCTATTGTGCGCATATTTCCGCCAGACATTATGATAAACATGTCCGTGTCTTCTTCGTCTCTTGTTGTCATAACAGATATTCTTTGGCCGAACGGTGTTTGCGGGCGAAAACCTATGGGCAATCCATACGGTTCAAGCGCATTAATCAAAGATTGTTCTTCAAAAACTTGTGTGCCCAAAATAAAGTTTTCATGATTATCCATTCCAAATGCACGCATCGCAGGAATCATAGAATTTATCTGATTAACCGCCGCCGCCATTTCGGTATCCATTGTACGGGTTGTTATTTGGCGCACCATCATTGGCATAAATGCAATAACAAGGGAAAGCGCCAAAAGCGCCTGCAACATAAAGTTGCCCGCTGCACCTCGTGCATCGTGAACCGTAATCCGTAATCCGTAATCCGTAATTTTTTCCCTCATACTGGAATAATAGCGATTTAAGAATTTTATTGCAATTGGTTTTAGTACAGTATATACTTGCAGCGCATTAGATGAATTTACTTCCCTATATTTAAAATTACTTACGGACTACGGTTCACGGACTATGGACTACGACTATGAATAGAAAAAATGGAAATTCCCAAACTGGTATTATGATACAGAGGTGCCATCGCTGGCGCCAAAAGCGTAAAAACTATCTTGACCAGGCACGCCAAACGGCGGATGAGATTGAGCGTGAAAGATTATTACAAATGGCGGAACATTACGGCCGCATTGTCAGCGATGAACAAGGCAAAATTGATTCAAAGCGTGATAATGGCAAAAAACCAGAGGCCTGTGAAATAGAGCCAAAGGAAGACGAAGAAGACGATTCATTCCAAGATTTTAAATCACAATTATAAAAAACGCCCGATGGGCGTTTTTTTATAGTGAATAGTGAATAATGAGTAATGAGTAATGAATAATGGTTGTGTTCGCATGCGCTCACAGCCATTTATTTTTTATATATAAAAGATAAAAGATGTCGGCAACGCCGACACCACAATTATTCATTATTCATTACTCACTATTCACTACTCACTATCTACTATTTCCCATTCCCCTGGCTTTAACTCCCCCAGTGCATATTCCCCATAACTCTCACGGTGTAATTTTGAAACCGGCAACCCTATGTATTCCATTGCAATTCTAATTTCGTTTTTCTTGCCCTCGGTCAATTTTATGCGAACCATTATTGGATATATAGACAATAAATCAATTTCCATCGGTGCATATTTTATTTCGGGGTTCGGGGTTCGGGGTTCGGATTTGATTGTTAAACCGTTGCGCAAAGGGTCAAAGACTGAATCATCAGAATTTATTTGACTGGTTAATTTTTTTAATGCGCCAGCGTTATGAGCAATTGTTATATCTGGCCGTAATTTTGCAATATAAGTTCGCACCAAACCGGTCTCTGGCAAAGTCATTTTACGGGCAAGTGCGCCGTCATTCGTCAAAAGCAAAAGCCCGGTTGTTTTATAGTCCAATCGTCCGACATATTTAAAGTTTTTAAATTTTTTCGGCAAAAAATCATAAATTGTTTTGCGCCCCAAAGGGTCTGATTTTGACGTTATACAGTTGATTGGTTTATGAAAGGCGATTATTCGTGGTTCGTTTCCGTGGTTCGTGGTCGTAATTATTTTGCCGTTAATTTCAACTTTATCGTTTTCATCAACAAAGAATACAGGGGTTAAAACCACTGTGCCATTCACAGATACTTTACCATCTGTGATTAATTTTTCCGCATCTCTGCGTGATGCGACTCCGTTGTTGGCGATGAATTTGGCAAGACGTGTTTTCATAGTGAATAAGTGAAAGAGTGAAAGAGTGAAAGAGTGAAAAAGTATAAACTATTATTCATTCACTTTTTCACTTATTCACTTATTCACTTTTAATTTCTCTTGTTTCTTTTGTTCCAAAGTCATAAACCTTTGGCGTACCTGGATACCCCATGGCCGCATGGTGCGCCGGGATAAGATTTTCTGGCAATGGTGATGATTGCGGAATATTGCGCTTTTTTGCAAATTTTTCATTATCGTGCGCACGGAATTGATCAACTTCAATCGGACGATTATAATAACCTTGCAACAAGACAATCTGTTTTTTATCACTCATTTTCATAATATCGTATGCGGAATATAAATCTTCTGGGTCGCCTTTTTTATATCCTTTTACAATCTTTGAATCTTTGTCCACGTCGGCTTTTTCTTTGATTTTTTGACCGATTAATTTTGAAAACTGTTGCGCTGCATCAAAATCATTTTGACGCATTATAATTTTTGCGGCCGTTGTAGACATAATTGTGCCGGCGGCGTCTGCGCCGTATTTTTCCTGAATCTGGCGTAAATCTTGTCCAATGATAAGATATGACACTTTTTGCCCACGGCCAAGATCCGGCCCCTTTATAACCGCATCCATTTTTTGCATCTTTGGCATTTCGTCCAGAACAAATAACACAGATTGCGGCCCCAGTTGTTTGCCCGCATACATAGCGTCTGGCACATTAGTGATAAGGAAATCCGACATCAATTCAATAAAGATTGCGGTTATTGGGTTTAATGCCTGTGCATCCACAAGGTTAACGGAAAGATAAACTGTAACAGGCTCCCATTTTCCGGTCTTTGTATTTTTTATACCGCGCATATCTTCAAAATGAAACGTTGAATGCGATGTACGATTTCGGACGGCGGCATTTCGGAAAATTGAAAGCCCGGCAAGAACTGTGGACAAAATAGAGCCACGCTCTTTATCCGGCGTATTGGCAAGCTGTGTCAATTCAAGTACCGCACGGTGCGCATATCCAAACCGCCGTGCCTCTTCAACCGCATCGTTAAAAAGGTCGGCCATTTTATCCGTCATCATTGCCATTTGATCGCCTTGTTTGCGGCGCTCTTCAACTTGTTCGGCAACACGTATTTGATTACTGTTTAACCAATCCAGTATAAGCGACATAGACGGCTCTTTCCCAATCCACCCAGTTGGAATAGTTGCCCAAGTTCCAACCGGCACAAAATTATCCGCATTAAGTGTACCGTTTTGCAACATTTGACGGGCGGCGTATGCATTTGGATCTTGCATAAATGCATAACGCTCATCCAATAACACTCTGTCTGTATCGTCAAACGTCCCGTCTTTTAATCTTGAAAGAAAATAATCAGACCATTTTGCACGCTCTATCTTGGATACCATAAATTGTACAAGACCCGATAATGCCGCACGACCAGATATAGTCCAGTGAGGGTCAGCCGTGGATGATGCCTTATCAGCAATCAATGTCGTACAAATAGAGTCAATATAAAGGTCTCTTTTTTCCTGTACAAAAGGAACATGTTCGGGCGAAAGCGGATTCCATGACGGGTAATATAATCCTTTTTCAGGATCATCTTGACCGGCCCAATTTATAATAAATGTCGGACCCAAAGTTGCACGATATCCGGATGTTTTTTCGTCCAGTTCAGGCTTTGGGTCATTAATAATCATAGACACCGTATCGCATTCATAAATGGTCGGGATAACAACCGCAGACGTTTTACCAGTGCCCGGAGGCGCCACACAAAGCGTGGACAATGTTTCGTTTAACATCATCGGCTTTTTCTTCCAATACCCAAGAACTGTTATAAACCCATTTTTCAGGAATGTGTTTGTATCTATATCACGCTGGTTTGCCTTTCTTGCGGTATGTTCGTTCCAGATATCTTTTCCGTATGGATTAATCTCTGATAAAAATGTATCAAATGTCATAAGATAAAACGCCGCAATCGGAATTAATGGCAATACAGCCGGAAAGTCTGGGCGTAAAATAATACGGGAAATCCATGCAGGAACCTCTGCAAATATGCGGATGCCGCCTGTGTTGATTACTTGGTCAAAATAAATCGCAATCCATTGCATAGCGGCGGGCGACATACCGTACCGGAATACGTGTTCGGCCGCAAAGGACAATCCAAAGACCACCATGGATGCCAAGAACATAAAAAAGACCCACCGGAATTTCCAGAATATCAATTCATTGCGAAGCCTGTCATGGTCTTTTGAATATTTGGATGAATCAAAAATACCAAAACCCAGGCCTTTGCCACTGACCGATAAAAGGTTAAGTTTCTTTGCCAAGTTAGTGCTCCGTTATCCGTTATCCGTCATCCGTGGATTGCGGACAGCTATTACATTTATTATTTAATTATATCACAATTTAAGATATAATAAAAACACGGATAACGCATAACGGATAACGATGAAAAACATGCCCAGAATTTATATAAATGAAAATCTTGAAACAGGAAAAGAAATCCCTGTGTCAAAAGATATTGCACATTATTTGCAAAAGGTTATGCGAACTGATAAATGCTTGGTTTTTAATAATGGGGTTGAATATAATGCCACCATTCACGAATCACGATTTACGATTCACGGCGCGACAGCGCATACGGACCCATCAAACAACATCACCCTTGCGTTCGCTGTGATAAAACAATCCCGTATGGAAGAGATGTTAAACATGGCAGCGCAGATGGGCGTTGCACGTTTAATCCCAGTTATTACGGACAGAGTAAATGAAAAATTCCCAAAATGGGAAAGAATTAAAAAAATCATAACAGAGGCCGCAGAACAATCCGGCCGGAACAGTATTCCGATTTTGGAAAATCCACAAAAATTCGGTGAATTTTTAGGCACCAGGCATCAGGCACCAGGCACTAGTGATTTGTTCTTTGCAGACGAGAGAACAACAAATAATACTAATGCCCAGTGCCTGATGCCCAGTGCCCATCACAATGACAAAGTCATTTTGATAGGTCCCGAAGGCGGATTTTCAAACACAGAATTTGATGCGCTTGATAATGCAGGCGCCATTGGCATAAGCCTGGGCAAAACTATACTTCGTGCCGAGACCGCCGCAGTTGTTGCAATTGCAAAAACAATAAATAATTAAGAACCGCCAAAAGGCGGCGCTTAAAATTGATTCAGGCGTGGTGAATGCGCCGTGGTTCGGGAGCGTAGTGTATACAAATACATGAGCGAGCGAACCACAAGCAAGCACCCGCATCAATCAATTTTACATCCCGGTTAACAGTCCCATAAGTCTATTAACAGTATGCCCATCTTCAAGCGCAGTCGCAATTGTTATTGCGCTTTCTATGTCTGCACGGGCGCTTATGAAGTCTGACAGTTGTACATGAAGCGCTGCGCTGCGCTCAAAATAAAGGACTGCTTGCCTTGACATTAATTCACGCATTTCTTGGGTTGGTGCGGCCTGTATCTGATCTGATATTAATGTTATCGCTGTCAAA
>WQVP01000015.1 GCA_009785765.1 Alphaproteobacteria bacterium
ACGAGCACGAGCCACGACCACGATTATCTATATCCATCCCCACCATCAAACATTAAAACCATAACTTCGTGAACATTGTTTGTGGTTGAATGCAATTGTACACGTGCATCAATTGTTCCCACACGAACTATGCGCCCGACTGGTAAATTGTGCGGCAATATTCCACGTATGCCAGATGATACAAGTCTTGTGCCAACTGTTGGCGTAAATTCTTGGTCGCTGAAAAATTCCATTCTTGGATTACCTTCGCCAAGCCCACGTAAAAAACCATATACTTCGGTTCCGGCCACGCGTACTGGAATGTTGGAACGAAGGTCAGACAGGCCTTTTACCACAGAGCTTTGTGGGAATACATCTGTTATTATACCAACAAGATTTCCGTCCATTGATACAACCACTTGGCGTTGGCGCACGCCGGATTCAGAACCACGGCTTATAATCATTTGATTGGATCCAAAGACACTGGCATCAAGTATAACTCTTGCGATAACAGATGTTTGCGGCATTTCACGTGCAATGCCCATCATTGTTTCCAAGCGGGCATTTTCAGCAATTGCAATATCACAAAGTGTGCGCATAGCCAAAGCATCGTCCAGGCGTGCACGTAATTCGGCATTTTCAGATTTTGCGTTTGCCATGGCTCTGATATATTCTGTGCCTTGGCCAACCATACGAAATGGCCAAGATAAAACATCGCCAACTGCCAACGCCACAGGAACAACAACATGAGATGCCGCATTCATAATACGATAATCCGGCCTTTCCAAGAAAACATAAAGAAAAAACACAGGAACCAGTGCAGCAACAGCAGATGCACGAATAATTTCGGCAAGCCGGTTGGATAATCTTTTGGTGGCTGATTTTGTTGGCATTTTGTAGTGGCTGGTGGTTGGTGGTTAGTGTTCGGACTAAATACAAGTTTATACTTAATTTTTTAATAATCAAATAAAAACTTGATTTTTATTAAAAATAAGTAATAATAAGCGGGCTTGAAGTGGCCGGGCAGCCACCAGGGCATTAGGCACTAGGCATTAGGCACTGGTGTCAGATAACAAAATCAGCGCCTAGTGCCCAGTGCCTAGTGCCTGCGAACAAAGTGAGCATAAAATGCCAAAAATGAAAACAAAGAGTGCGGTTAAAAAGCGCATGTCTATGACGGCCACCGGTAAAATCAAAACCGGTCGCAGTGGACATAACCACTTTTTACGCCAAAAATCCAAACGTGCCAATAAAGAAGGCGCAAAAGTTAACTATCTTGACGAGACGCACGAACATCAGGTCAAATTGATGGCGCCGTATGGTCTTAAATAATAGGAGTCGCAAATGGCAAGAGTAAAACGCGGCGTCTCCGCAAAAAAGACACATAAAAAAATATTACAAAAGGCCAAAGGCTTTCGTGGTCGCAGCAAGTCTACGATTAAAATCGCAAGACAGCGCGTGGAAAAAGCCGGTCAATACGCATATCGTGATCGTCGCAATAAAAAACGTGATTTCAGATCACTTTGGATTGTTCGTATTAACGCCGCTGTGCGTGCTGCGGGCATGACATATTCTGTGTTCATGAACGGTCTTAAAAAAGCCGGTATTGAAATAGACAGAAAAGTATTGGCTGAAATGGCGTATGCAAATGACACAGGATTTCAAAACTTGATTGAATCTGCAAAACGATTTACATCCGAACCTAAATAATTCGGTGGACGTTTATTATGCAATATGCAAAAATAACACTGCCGAATGGCGGTGTTGTTTTTTACGAACACGAACCACGAACACGAGCATGAAAAATGAAAGATAAAATAAATCAAACCAGTAATCTTGAAGACTTAAAAAGTCTGTATGATTCTGTATTTGGCAAAAACGGCACGATGACCATGCGCCTGAAAGGTATGCGTGATTTGGATAATGATGCACGTGCGGCGTTAAACTCTGAAAACACAGAGTTGCGCACAGTGTTCAAGACCAGAGAATCGGAATTACAAGATGCCGAAATTATGCAAAAAATGGAGATGGGTAAATTGGATGCCACGGCGCCCTTTGAATCTGATACAGATTTTGGCGCTGGCAAATTACACCCTTTGACACAAAGTCTTGCAGAGATGGAGGCGGCGTTTGAAGCAATGGGATATTCAAAGCGTACAGGGCCGGAAATTGAAAGTGATTATTATAACTTTGAAATGTTGAATTTTATAGATGGGCATCCTGCACGTGATATGCAAGATACGTTTTTCGTAGAGGGCGGGAATCTTTTGCGCACACATACATCGCCTGTTCAAATTCGTGCCATGCAAAGCGAAGGCGCACCAATAAAAATATATTCGCCGGGTCCGTGTTATCGTGTTGATACGTTTTCTGTAAAACACAGTCCTGCGTTTCGCCAAATTGAATGGTTGCACATAGACAAAGATATAACGATGACAGATTTTATGTCTGACATTAAGACGTTTTTAAATCTTTATTTTGGCCGCAATTTTGATATTCGTCTTCGCCCAAGCTATTTCCCATTTACAGAACCGTCAATTGAATTTGATGCCGAATGGAAACCAGGCGAATGGATGGAAATGGGTGGCGCCGGATTTGTGCACCCACAGGTTTTACGTAATTGTGGCGTGAACCCTGATGAATTCCAAGGACATGCCGGAGGACCTGGTTTTGAGCGCCTTACCATGTTGAAATATGGATTGATGGATATACGTAAATTCTTTGATGGCGATGTGCGCTGGATACGTGCAAATGGATTTTAAGAGGTTAATAAAATGAAGTTTACATATGATTGGTTAAAAGATTATTTGATTGGTGCGTTTTTGCCCAGTGATATAGAGTCAACCCTTAATAAGATAGGGCTAGAAGTTGAAGAGGTTGTTGTGACACCTGTGCCAATTGTTGTAAAGATAGAATCGGCGATGGACATACCTGATACAAAATTAAAGTTGTGCATGGTTGATGATGGAACCGGAGTGTCAAAACAAATTGTATGCGGCGGCCATAATGCACGTGCGGGATTAATTACAGCGCTTGCACAACCTGGCACAAAGGTTGGCGATATAACAATTGGTATCGGCAAAATTCGTGGATACGAATCACACGGAATGCTGTGCAGCAAACGTGAGCTTGGGCGAGGCGATGACCATGATGGAATTATAGAATTAGAGGGTCGGGTCATTGGCGAGGCGGTACCATCGGAAACAGAGCCTGAAATCTTATTTAAAACATCAATTACACCAAACCGTCCAGACTATCTTGCTGTGCGGGGAATCGCCCGTGATTTGTCTGCCGCCGGAATTGGCACGATTAAAGATATAAAGCCATACTATGAAAAAGATTCACAAAAAGGCACACGTGAAGTTTTTGTTGAAAATAATATAGGATGTCCAGTTTACTATATGTGTGAAATCCGTGATATAAAAATGGCAAAGTCAAGCGACGTTATTACACGGCGTCTTTCGGCCATTGGAATTAATCCACGCAATGCATGTGTTGATGCGACGAACTATGTTATGTTTGATATTGGTCAGCCTATGCACTGTTTTGATGCAGACAAAGTTAATGGCGACATAATTGTTCGCAATGCAAAAATGGGCGAAAAATTCATAGACCTTTTTGGCACAGAGCACGAACTAATTGATACGGATTTAGTCATCGCTGATACTGACGGAATTCTTGCGCTGGCCGGAATCATAGGGGGAGAGCGTTCGGGAACGTCTGATGATACAAAAAATATAATCCTGGAATCGGCGTATTTTGATCCGATGACAATTCGGAAAACCCGCACACGCCTCAAATTATCAACAGATGCTTCATACCGCTATGAACGTGGAATAGATCCAACTATTTCTGTCCAAGGATTTTCTATGGCCGTAAAAATAATTACAGAGGCTTGTGGCGGAACAGTGCACACACCATTTTATAGTATAAACAAACAAGAGCCAAAGGTTGCCATATTTTTATCGGAAAATAATGACCAGTGGCTTTTGCCAGAGTCTGAATTCAGGCGTGCGCGCGACCCAAGGCGTATAAAGTACGACACCGGTTTGTTCAAAAAAATGACGGGCATAGAGCTATCAAATGAAGAGCAGCATAGTATTTTAAAAAGACTTGGGTTTGAAATACAAACAGCGGGCGATACTTGGATTATTACTCCAACGCCGGCCAGGGTGGACGTGATTTTGCCAGAAAACATAGTATCAGAAATTATTCGTATTTATGGCTATGATAATATTAAAACACGACCACGAACCATGGAAACGAACCACGATATAAAAATTCCGAATTTAAAACACGCTCTTTGTGCACGTGGTCTTAACGAAGTCGTAACAATAAGTCTTGTGGATTCTGTTAAAGAAGAATTGGTGTCTGACAAAACGCCGGTTAAGTTATTAAATCCGGTTATAGAGGCTTGGAATGTTATGCGCACGTCTTTGGTGCAAAGCATGCTGGACGTGATTGCGAACAATGACCGTTTCCGTCGCAGCAACTTGAACTTGTTTGAAATCGGATCGGTGTTCACAGGAAATAAACCAGGCGAACAACACGACCAGTTAATTGTTGCCAGAACTGGCATAGCCGGGCAAAACATAGGGGCAAAGCATGGCCGTGAAGTAAGCATTTATGATGTACGTGATGACCTTGTGGCCATAATGAACAATGAACAATTAACAGTGAATAATTATAATGATGATGCTCCAAAATGGGCTAATCCTTATAGGGGTGGCAAAATTATTTTGGACGGAAAAGTGGTTGCGCAATTTGGTGAACTTCATCCAAAAATCGCACGTGAATTTGGGATTAAAACAAATGTTGTGATAGGTGTTGTTGAAAACGCAAGTTTTGTTCCAGAACAAAAAGCAAAATACGAGCACGAGCCACGAACACAAGCCACGACAAACGACTTTCCAGAGCTCCCATTAATCACCCGTGATTTTGCGTTTGTTGTCGGCGCGGATGTGAATCCGGATGATATAGTAAAGGTAATTACGATTCACGATTTACGATTCACGATTTACGAATCCAACATTTTTGACATCTTTGATATGCCGGATGGCAAAAAATCCATCGCATTTGAATTGGTTTTACAGCCGTCGGAAAATTTGTCTGACAAAGATTTGGCCGAATTTATGACGTCGGTTATTGAATTGGTGGAAAGCAAATTTGACGCAAAGATAAGGGATAAATAATGATACAAAATTACCCCCCCTGTAGTTCTGCGGCTTTTACGCCTGTAAAAAAGATTGATATTGGCGTGGCATATATGATTTTCGTTATGGGGATACAGCCACCAAAGGATTCTTCTGACGATATTGCAGAGCAAACACATTTGGTTTTTACAGAAATTAAATCGTTGCTGGAACTTGCCGGTGCATCATTGGATGATTGTGTTCGTGCGGTTATTTATTTAACAGATATGAATGACATGAAAATCGTATCACCAATTCGTGCGGAATATTTCAAAAATTCAAAACCGTGCGCAACAACGGTTGCGGTAAACGGATTCACGCGCCCAAATGCAAAGATAGAGATTGAAGTAACGGCCGTGATGAAAAAGTAAATTTCTTTTGTCTTTCCCGGCGAGAGAAGTCATGCACGAAGTGCGGACGAAGCGAGGGAAGGGAATAGGGATAATAGGCAAATCAACAGAATTTTTATAGCCCTATCCCCGCCTGCGCGGGGATGACAAAAATTTGTTTCTATTTTTGCTGAAAGTCGCAATAACGTCGAACCGGGCACATATCACACTTTGGTTTGCGGGCGATGCATATATAGCGGCCATGCAAAACCATTACATGATTCGCAATTGCATGATATTTTTTCGGGATAACTTTCATTAATGCACGTTCAATTTTTTCAGGTGTATTGTCGGATTCAGACACCCATCCATACCGATGCGCATTCCGCATAACGTGCGTGTCCACGCCAATCAACGGCGCACCCCACAAAACATTCATAATAACATTCGCGGTTTTTCGACCAATGCCGGGCAATGCCATTAATTCTTTTTGGTTGTGATATTTTTTTGGAAAGCGCCATTCCAGTTCCCCTCCTGTGGAGGGGTGGCGCGAAGCGCCGGGGTGGTCTTTGTTAGACCTGTTTTTTAAGACCACCCCGCCCTGCGGGCACCCCTCCACAGGAGGGGAACTTAGTATGCGACTAAGCCCAATTATATGTCTTGCCTTGTTATTAAAAAACGAAATTTGTTTGATGTATTGTTTTAATTTGGCCTCGCCCAATTCCAACATAGCAAAGGGGTCGGGCGCCGCCGCAAACAGTGCAGGCGTGATTTCATTCACTTTTTTATCCGTTGCCTGGGCCGATAAAATAACCGCCACGGCGAATGTAAATTCATTTATATAAAACAACTCTGAATCCAGATTTCCAAATCGCTCTTGCAGGAACTTTGGGACTTTTTTGAAATAAACTTCTGGCGTTAACCTCATTGTTGTTTTCCATTATCCATAACAATCTTATCAAATACAAAATGACTTTGGATGTGTTTTAAAAAATGGGATTGCGGCCGAAGACCGAAATAATTCCGTGCCAATGTAATGTGTGGCCGGTAAACACCGTGTGTGGTATCAAGATTATACTCAGACTTTAAGTGCGCCCGTAATTTTTGCATGCGCCCGGATTCAAATCGCAGCAATACACAACGTCCGTCATCGTGTGTTTCCATAATCTGGAATTCTTTGTCATGTGGGTTAAAAGGCCCTGCATAACCACCTGGGATAATAATATTTTTGACCGGAACAATTGTTTTGCTGTAAAGAATGGTACAGTGCAGGTTTGTCGGAACAGGTACGCCAATTGCGGTGCACAAACTTTTAATATTTTGTAAAGTTTGTGCGTCCGGCAAAGCGTATATAAATGTTCTTGTCATTTTGTCCATATTATACCTTTGTTATTTTAACACCGAATTTTTGGTTTTCAATAACTGTTTCAAAGTCCGGTTTCCGATTTCCAGTTTCCAGTTTCGTTATCAGCGCATTATCCATTATCATATCACGATGTATATCAATCGCCGCCGCCAATTCTGTGTCCGCCATGTATTCCAAAACTATACGGTCGGATACGTCCAGGCCCGCATCTTTCCGTGAATCTTGGATAAATCGTAATGCATCACGGGCCAGGCCTTCGGCAATCAATTCAGGCGTAAGGTTCATATCCAAAACAACCACGGCCGTATTGTCCGGTAATGCAGCACCTGTGATGCCGGGTTTTACGGTTAATCGGATTTCAAACTCACCGGTTTCCAGTTTCCAGTTTCCAGTTTCCAGTTTCCCATCTTTGATTTCATAATTCCCAGATTTAATCGCCGGCAAAATATCCTTTAATGATTGTCCGCCCAGGCGCTCTGCAATTTTCGGCGTAATTGGAAACACGAATGAATCGGCAAAATCGGTGACGGTGTCTGTGACGGTGACAGATTTTACGTTCATTTCGTCTTTGATTATTTCAATCAAGTTGCTGTCCAATGAATCGGCGTCAGTCATCGCAATCGTCATGTTCGCCAATGGCAAACGTGTGCGTAATTTATTATCCTCTCGCAAAGCCTTTCCGGTTGCAACAATTTTTTGAACCTTGTCCATGTCGTTTTCAAGTTGCTTGTCATATACAATTTCCGACACTTCTGGCCAATCGCAAAGATGTACGGATTCTTTGCCGGTAAGTGCACGATAAATATGCTCTGTCGTCATAGGCATAAACGGCGCAAGCGTTTTACATAGTGTGATTAAGACTGTGTAAAGCGTGTTA
>WQVP01000016.1 GCA_009785765.1 Alphaproteobacteria bacterium
ATAATGTCATGTACAGAAAGCCTAAAACCAAAGTCCCAGAATTCACAGCAATAACGCACAGTATTTGTTTTTATAATTCTATAATAGTCTTTGAAAAGCAACCTGTGTGCGCACCTTTTTCAGAAAGACGGTAATTATATCACGCCCTTAAACCATTTAATCCGCCATCCGGATACAACCAAACAATCAAACCTTACATCGCCTGTCCACCGGGTACGCCTCATATATGTCTCTGCCGCACGGCGAAGTCGCACGTTTTGTTTCCACGTAATTGCGTCCAGGCCAGTCTGTGCATCTTTACGGTTTTTCACTTCGCAAAAAATAATTAAATTACCTCGGCGGGCAATTATATCAATTTCTGCTCGTCCCGTATGACGCCCGGTTATATGCCGGTTTTTAATAATTTCAAAGCCGTGCAGACGTAAAAATTGCCGCACGTACCATTCTGAAAAAAGGCCTTTGGTGTATGATTTCATAAATACATTATATAATTAATAATTAACTAAAAAGGCGCAATATATCATTCTTCATTACAAACAAGAAAAGGAAAAGCAAGAATATCCAACCGCCGATGAAAATATATTCCAACATTTTGCCTTGGATTTTTTTGCGTGTTATGCCTTCGGTCAAAAGCATTAATAACGTACCGCCATCCAGTACCGGCAATGGCAACAAATTAAGAACACCAAAATTGACGGACAGCAATGCAATCAAAGATAAAAACGCGATAAGACCGGCGGCCAATGCTTTGCCAGATAATTCCGCAATTAATATCACGCCGCCCAATTGTTCCGCACTGCGTTCGCCTGTGATAATTTGACGCAATACTATTAATATAGTTTTTGATTGTACGTATACTTCGCGTGCGCCGCTATGCATAGCGCCCATGATTGTCTTTGGTTGTTCAAACGTGTGGTCTGGGTTAAATTCAATGCCCCAACGTTCTGCGGGCGCAAGTCTTACTACCACGTTTTCGCCACGTCTGTGTACAACCATCATAGCATCACGCTCACTTGCCAATTGTTGTGCGATTATAACGTCTCTGCGACTATTTATATTTTTGCCGTCAACACGTATGATGCGGTCGCCTGTGCGTACGCCTGCGTTCCATGCAATGGATTCGGCCACAACATTACCAACCACTGGCAATTGGACAACACGTGGTTGTACATAAAAAAGACCTGTGTAAATCGCAAACGCCAATATAAAATTCATAAATACGCCGGCGATACAAATCATAATTCTTTGCCATAATTTTGCAGATAAATAATGCCCTTTCTTTTTTGCTTTTGGTAATGCGTCATATTTTTTCCGGTCAAAAATATCTTCGTTTCCGTATAGCTGGACATATCCGCCCAGTGGTATCCACGATAATTTCCAAGTACATCCTCGTTTATCAGTCCACTTAACGATTGATGGTCCAAATCCAATTGAAAATGTTAAAACTTTTACACCAGATATACGTGCCGCCCAATAATGGCCAAGCTCGTGAACTAAAACCGCAATGCCCAGTACTATTAAAAACGCAATTACTGTTATTAAAAATGCCATATTTTTTCCTTTTATTAAAACATCATCCAAATCGCCACAATTGGCAATACAAAAATCCACCCGTCAAATCTGTCCATAAATCCGCCGTGACCTGGGAATATATTTCCGTAATCTTTTAATCCAAGTTTACGCTTTATCCAAGATGCGGTAAGATCACCGTATTGCGACAAAAGAGATACAGAAATTCCAATCCATATTAATTCCGGTATAAATATTCCATATGCGAAAAGACCAAAAATAATCGCCGCCAGTGTACCACAAATAATTCCCCCAATTTGACCAGTCCATGTTTTCTTTGGTGAAATTTTTTCCCACAGACGATTGTCTTTTTCTGTTTTCAAAAGCATTCCAAAAAACCACCCGCCTATATCCGCCATCGCTATGATTACAAGCAACATCAACATAACCATCGGAAATGCGCCTACAAACCAAGCAGATGCGGCAAGCATCATAAGACCTGCGCCAATTTGAGTAGTATAATTAAAACGAAGCTGTGAAATTTTTGATTCTTTTTTTTCACGTGCGATGCGCCTGCGGACACCGATATATAATTCCAAAGCCATGCCCAGAACAACCAATACCGCGAAATATTGAACGCCTGGCAACCCAAAGTATTCAAGTGTTGCGGCCAGTATAAAAACCAGCAATAAGACTATTGCACCTATTATCCGACTATAACTTTTTTTAAGCAAATTTATCATTTTCCAAACTTCCTTTTTCGTGTGTTAAATTCAGCCAAGATTTTATCCAAAGTTTTTTCATTAACCTCTGGCCAGTTTTCATCAATAAACATTAATTCTGCATACGCCAATTTCCATAACATAAAATTGGAAATTCTTTTGTGGCCGCCCGGGCGCACCATTAAATCCATAGGCACCAAGTCGCCACTGTCCATAAATGATTCAAACATATCCGCATCCAATTCATCCGCCGGGACGCCTGATATTATTGCGCTTTGCGCCGCACGAACAATTTCATCTTGTCCGCCGTAATCAAGACAGAAACAAATTGTGCCGGCCGTATTTTCGGATGTTTGTTTTTCAAATTTTTCACACATACGTACGATTTTTTTGGACAGGGTATCTTTCCGCCCAATGACTTTGATACGGATATTATTTTTCATTGCATGGTCAACATGATTGGGCATTTCAGATTCAATAAAATCCATTAAAAACTTTACCTCTGATTTTTCACGTGCCCAGTTTTCCGTGCTGAACGCAAAAAATGAGACTGTATTTACTCCCCGTTTTATAAGGTTTTCAGACACCATTTTACAAACCTCTGCACCACGCCTGTGCCCAAAGATACCAGGCTGTCCACGCTGCTTTGCCCATGTGCGATTGCCGTCCATGATAAAGCCAATGTGCGCAGGCAATACGTCCGCCGCCGTCTTTTCATTTTTCGTTTTTCGTTTTAATAGCCTTATCACTTCTTTCCTTTTTGCCCGTGGATAATAGCATTAATTCAAACATAAAGACAAGTATTTCTTGCAATTTGTTTTTATGTATATACAATAGCCCCTGTTATACAATTAAAGGAAAAGGGAATAGTATGTCAGACTTTATGCAAAAAATTGAACACATTGCAAAAGATACAGATCGTATTTTAAACGAATATATCGCACCCGGCCGATGGTCGGATGACCCGGCAAACATCGGGCTGTATGCGACATTGGATAAGGGTAAGCGCCTTCGCCCGTTTTTAACGGTTGCCGCGGGAAAGTTGTTTGACGTGCCTTATGAATCTGCGCTTCGCGCCGGCACATGCATAGAAATGGTGCATAATTTTTCATTAATTCATGACGATTTGCCATGTATGGATAATGACGAAGTTCGTAATAACAAACCCTCTGCCTGGAAAAAATTCGGCGAATGGCAGGCAATATTGGGTGGCGATTTTTTAAACAGCCTCGGGTTTTATCCACTTGCGACGGATGATAAAATTACAACGGATGCAAACACTCGCCTTGAATTAATTAAAACATTATCAAAATCAATTATCGGAATGTGCCAAGGTCAATATATGGACATAATGTCAGAGTCCGGAATGTTTCATAACCCAGACGAAATTGATGAAATCCAGATTTTAAAAACCGGATGTATATTTAATGCTTGTACTGGGTTTGCCGCAATTCTTGGCAATGCAAGCGAAGCAGAACGCGAAGCATTACGTAAATTCACATTGCCAATGGGACTCTGCTTTCAGGTAACAGATGATTTATTGGACGTTGTGGGCGATGCCGATAAAGTTGGAAAAACGTTAAACAAAGACGGTAATAAAGCAACATATCCAAAGATATTGGGCGTGGACGGTGCACGTGCAAAGGCACGTGAATTGGCAGATGCAGCAAAGGCAGAGCTTGCTATATTTGGCGACCGTGCGGACAGCCTTCGTGAATTAATGGATTGGATGGTTGAAAGAGATTTTTAAAATTCAACGGCGCAATAATTAAATAATTTGACTTTTTATTACTTGTGCTATAAAATTGGGGAGCTTTGGAATGCGGGGCTATAGCTCAATTGGTAGAGTACTTGCATGGCATGCAAGGGGTTGTCGGTTCGAGTCCGATTAGCTCCACCAATTATTCCAAATGTCGTGGCGGCCGTAGCTCAGTTGGTTAGAGCGCTGGTTTGTGGTACCAGAGGTCGCGGATTCAAGTTCCGTCGGTCGCCCCATTTTTTGATTGAGAATTGAGAATTGAAAAAAATAATCTTATTTTCACTGACACTGACACTGACACTGACACTATTATCTTGCGGTGTTAAATCTGGCCTTGATCATCCAAATCACGACTTTACACGTAATTACCCAGTACATTAAATAAAAGGAGCCCTTAAATGGATTTCAACATTTTAAAGAACGAAGCCGAGCAAAAAGCAAACTCTTCAATAGAGGTATTAAAATCTGAATTCGCAGGTCTGCGGTCTGGCCGTGCATCTGTGCACTTGCTTGACGGCATACGTGCAGAGGTTTACGGCGCAGAAATGCCATTATCACAGGTCGCAACTGTGGCCGCCGCTGATGCACAAACATTAACCGTATCCGTATGGGATGCATCAAACATCGCCGCCGTTGAAAAAGCAATTCGCGACAGCGGACTTGGGTTAAACCCAAATACAGCGGGCGGACTTATCCGTCTTAATTTGCCGCCGATGACCGAAGAACGCCGCAAAGAAGTCGTAAAGGTTGCGAAAAAATATGCCGAAGACGCACAGATTGCCCTGCGCAATATTCGCCAAACCATGCGTGATCAGATTAAAAAAGCAGAGTCTGATAAATTAATCAGCGAAGACGACATGCACAGATTTTATGATGAATTGCAAAAAGTCTTTGATGCAAAATCCGCCGACATAGATGCACTTGCGAAACAAAAAGAAACAGATATTATGAGCGTTTAACCCTCTTGTTAAAGGGGGAGTATGAGTCAGCGAGCAACAAAGTTGCGAGCGCAGCAAACGAAGTTTGCGAGAACAAATCACGCACAGGCGAAGCATAAGCGAAAATCCCTTAACGAGTACCTGCACGAGTTTAGGGATTTAGGGGGATTAATGCTTAATAAGTACAATCCCCCTATTTTTCTAAATAAAAATCGGTGTCTTATGACACCTTTTTTATTAAGAAAAATTCCCCCTTTAACAAGGGGGAATGCTCCCTTCCTTCCCTTGACGGGAATTTATCAGTGACCAGTGATCAGTAATCAGTAACCAGTTAGTTTGTTCCAAATTAAAATAATATCTTTCAATCGGCACATAATAACTGGTCACTGGTTACTGGTTACTGATTACTTTATGCAGCGCGACGAATTAATTCGTCTGACGCATCAACTTCGTCCATGATTTTCTTTGCTTCCATAAAAACCATTTCTTTGACACGTGCGGCCAATTCCGATGTTTCCAAAGATTCCGCCGCTACTTCAAAATTGTCGCTGCGAATTTGTAATGAAACATAGGCGCCCGTCAACGATGCCCGGCATAGGTCTTCTATGGTCCGTGGCGCTGCACCTGCGCCGACGTGTAATTCTTCGGCCAATGATACGATTTGACGGTCTTGGTTAACCCACACGGTCGTGGTCAATACTTTGTCCAATGCAACCATGATTTCTTTAAGATTTTTTGCCATGCCCTTTCTCCTTTTTTATTTTCTATTTTTTATTTTCTATTTTCTATTTAGATTCGTATATACATCGCCTATACAAAAACAAATATAAAATAGACAATAGAAAATTGAAAATTAGTTATTTTTCTGCATATTTCGCGGAATTCCGCACTTTTTGCAAATTTCTTCCCTGTCTATACAAACAGCTTAGTAAAAAAACGAATCGGGTGTCAAGTAAAAAAATGACATTATTTTAATTTTATTTACAAATCCCATAAAATCCCACAAAAGAATTATATTTTGTCATTGACAGACACAAATGTTTGCGGTATAAATACCACAAACAGGCATTAGGCATTAGGCACTAGGCACTAGTAATAAGAAATTGTTGGAATTATTCCGGCAAAAACAAAATCACTAGTGCCTAATGCCTAGTGCCCAGTGCCCACGACGCGAAGCGAGGGCTGTGATGGCATTATTTCTCTCCACTTATGAAAATCGCCTGGATACCAAAGGGCGCATATCCATTCCTGCCCCGTTTCGCACGTCTGTACAATCTGATAAATTTCCCGGAATCGTTTTATATAGGTCATTCACAAACGGCTGTATCGCCGGACTTTCCATGTCTCGCATGGAAAAGATGGCGGCCGCAACGGATAACATGGGTGTGTTTGATGCCGAACTGGACGATCTTTCCGCTATGCTTTTTGCGGACGCACGGCCATTACAATTTGACGTTACGGGACGTGTGATAATTCCGGCCGACCTGCTCTCGCACGCGGGCATTACAGATACCGCCGTATTCGTTGGCCGTGGAAATTCTTTTGAAATATGGGAGCCCACCGCATTCAAAACAGCCCAAGAAAAGTCACTTACAAGCCTACGCAAATCCCGCCCAAGCTTAGTAATCAGTAATCAGTAATCAGTAATCAGCAATCAGCAATCAGCGGAAAACAATCAACCAACAACTGCAACAATTGGTCATTTTATCCCCTTTTAATCTAGGGAAGCGTTAAGATAGTCTACGACATATAATTCCGCCCTTCGTCATCCCCGTGAAGACGGGGATCCACTGCTGCGCAGCAGGTGTGCGCTTTGCGCACATTAAAGCCTGCGGCGTAATCGGTGTCGGTATTGACTTGGCCACAGGCGACATAGTTCGTTCACGCAGCGAAGTTATATGCAACATATAAAATACTGATGCATAATAAATAAAAATCCCGGCCTATCTCGGGATTTTTTATATCACTTATTCAACTTGACAAACTGTATAATTGGCCTATAATGATGTGTCGGTCAAATCAAATATAAAACGGACTTTAAAATGAAAAAATGGATTTATTTAATTGCTCTTTCTGCACTGATACTGCAATCATGCAACCGACCTATCAAAGATTCGCATTCAGACAGAGCCGCCACGGGAACAATTGTTGCAAAAGACTCTGGTCGTCAACAATCCAATATACACATAGACATTAACAATGATGGCCGCCCAGATAAAAAGATGGTTTTCGGACTCCATCGTAATTACAGCCTTGACTTATGGAATGGAAGCGATTCAAGAACCAGCGCCCGCAATATCGGGACATGCAACAGAAACATACCAGGCTTGTTACGCATAGGCGATGAAATAACATTTCGTGCAATGAATGATACTAGAGGCTTTTTGAACAGCAGTTCCGGCAGTACAACCACCAGAACATTTAATATTATATATATAAATAGTATACCCGCCGCACAAGCTTTAAGGACGCGCGTAGAAGACCAAATACTTGCAAGTGTTTCAGTCCCCACAGGACAAAGAACAATCCAAAGACTATCCCCCGAAGAGCGCCGGGCAAAAATTGCCGACGGCACAATTGAATTTGTAAATGGTGTTGAAACTAATTTTACAGAATGGGCGCCTTACTATGTTGTAACATTGACTGTGCAATATATCGAACGGCACGACATCAGCGAGAGATTCACCGGCTCTTTTCACGGTGAATCACAATCAAGTGGTGGCGGATTGATGTTATTTCCAATTGCGGGTGCACGCCACAGCAGCACCTCAACCCAATCTGGAAATTTTTCAGGTGGCGA
>WQVP01000017.1 GCA_009785765.1 Alphaproteobacteria bacterium
CTTGGGAAAGATATGGATATTGATGGAATATTTACAGCATGCGACCGTGCCGCTGCCGGTCCCACTGCGCCCGCATCTGGTCTTTATTTTGTAAAAGTTGATTATTAAAATAAATAGTTGCGATTTTGTGCGGATAAGGATAAGATTCCTATCTATAAAGGATTCTTTATGCACAATTTGAAATCATTAACTGCCTTATTTGTGGCAATTTTTTTTACTGTTAAAACACAACCATCATATTCTATGTCCATTGCTGATATGGGAGGCTTGACCAGGATTATGATTCCTGTATATGCTTTTGGTATGTCTATGAACGAAGAGGGATGGGACGGCGCCGCTCAATTTGCACAATCGTTTGCGGCAACGTCATTGGCGGTTTACGGCATCAAAGAGGGCATTAACGCAAGAAGGCCAGACGGAGGCGATGAAAAATCTTTCCCAAGCGGGCACACCGCTATGGCGTTCAGTGGTGCGACTTTTATACACAAAAGATACGGGCTTGAACGTGCAATAATTCCGTATGCACTGGCCGGATTCACAGGCTATTCACGGTATCATGCTGGTAAACATTATGTGCACGATATCGCAGCCGGCGCATTGATAAGCAGTGTTATAACATGGAACCTTATCAGCAGATATAAAACAGATTATGACGTTAATGTGTCGGCCAGTCCAGACCATGTATACATGGGCTTTAAAACAATATTTTAATAATTACCTGTGCCAAATACGGTTGTTGCGCACATGTTGAACCCGCCCGCTTTCGTAAATAACAAATGCGCCACGTAAAATTTCTGCGTGGCAATTTGGTGCATCTATGTCAAATGGTGCAACAATAAAATCCAAATTTTTATCCGCACAAAGTTCATTTATATTATTTACAAGTGGCACAAATTGCCACACGTATGCAAGATTCCAATTCGGAGTTTTATAAAACAAAATATTATCATTGGTGCGTAAAACTGTAAAACGTTCACCATCAAAACCACGTCTTATTGGTGTGCGTACATCCGGCGTCCTTTGCCAATTGGATTGTTCCCATGATCCGAATATAAGTCTGTGCGGGGCCGAGCGCCCACGGTTAAATTGTAAAGTTCCATCGTCTTGTCTGAATGCGACAAGTATATTGTCAGCGGAGGAATAAAACACAGGCCGTGGACGCATAAATAAAGAGCAAAGAGCAATTATCAAACAGCAAACGACGATAATATATTTTGGCTGTTTGTAAAATGGTTGGTCATCTTTATCAACTATGAAAACCCAGCTTGCCATAGCCAGCACAAGAAGTGAAAGCGAAAACCCGCTCATCTTTGGCATCATCACGCTTGCATGCGGAAGTGTTGTAATCCAATGAATAATTACCCGAACCAAATCATATACATGTGCGGCAAGGTCTAATGGAAGGAATATGCCGACCTGTGCGCTTAACGTGCCAAGCAACACAAGCGGCATAATAAGAAATGCAAAAAGTGGCAGGCACAAAATATTCCCAATCAACGAATAAATCGGTATATGATAAAAATGAAATGCAATAAATGTAGCTGTGAATATGGTTGATATTATGTCTATTTTTGCGACCGACCATGCGCCATTTGCAAATCTTTGTGCACGTGTGCGGACGATATATTTCCTGTCCCGAAATATCCAAAGTATTCCGTAAACAGCCGCAAATGATAATTGAAATCCGGCGGATAAAAGAAAGTACGGATTATAAAGCAAAAGTATAAACATAGCGATACTTGCGCTTCGCATAGAAAATATATTCCGTGCATAGACCAATGCCAAAAATCCAATGGTCGCCATAATAAACGCACGTATAGTCGGCGTGTTTGCACCAGACAATAACATATAAAAGCCAAGCGTTATAATCGTTGGAATAATTGCAATATTGCGAACAGGTATTCGCCGGGTAAGATGTGGTATTAAACGTAAGATAAGATAAAAGAATAAATAAATCCATCCACCGACCAACATTAAATGAAACCCGGAAATTGAAAATACGTGAACTATGCCGCTTATCCGGGCGGCCTCTAAATCTTCCTGTGGAAGCGCCCGCCGATAGCCAAGCATTAAACTTTCCGAAAGCGCAACCGCCCGAACATTATCATGTCGTGCGACGTTGTTTCGGATAACGTCACGAAGATGTGATATACCACGTGGCCCTTTGCCTTTCTCTATGACGTTTATTTCTGTGGCAAATCCGACCGCATCAATATTGTTAAAAAATGCCCATTCAGAAAAATCAAAAGCATTTGGCGATGCCGCAGTGCCTGGCCGAAAAAGCGATCCCATCATGTGAACTTTATCGCCAACGCCCGGCACAGCTATGTAATCTGGCCGAATGGTTATACGGGGTGTATGTTCATAAAACCGTGAACCATCCGCCGCAATAATGGTTGCATTATTTATAAATAATCGCACCCGGTCATCGGTATAATCAATCGCACGTACTGTGCCAATAATTTCTGCGCCTCGCATATCGTGCGGAATTAAATTGCTTTGCCTGTTTTGTGTAAACCCTGTGGCATAGAAAAAGCCGGCCAAAGATAAAAGCAACGATATAATTAAAATTCTGGATACTATATTTGCGCTTGAATATTTATAAAAAATAATCAAGGCAATAACAGTTATTGCAAAAAATAAAAACGGGAATGAAAGATATGGCTCAAAAGGCAAGGCAAAATATGTGGCTATGCCCGTGCCAAAAACAAAAGGCGACCAAAGGAAAAAATTTGGATATTGCCGAGATAAAAATTCTTTCACGTGGTTTTTCCTTTACCCTCTCCCCTCTGCGGGAGAGGATAGAGTTGGCTTGGCGACTTGTCGCCATAGCAACTCTTGGTGAGGGGTGTTATAATATTTGTAAATAATACTTTATTCTGTTTATAACTGTATTTATATCAAGCATCACTTGTTCATCCGTAAAACGTAAAATGGTAAAGTCCTGGGCATTAAGATATTCTGTTCTTATTAAATCTTTGCGCTCTGCATGAAGTCCTGTGTGCGATGCGCCGTCCAGCTCAACAATCAATCGTTTTTCCAAACAGATAAAATCTGCAATATACTTGTTATCTATTGAATGCTGTCTGCGGAACTTATGCCCCAGTTGTTGATTGCGAACATACAGCCAAAGCTGTTTTTCGGCAACGGTTTGCGTCCGGCGTAATTCACGGGTACGCCCCTTCATAATATCGGAATAATTTCTGTGTGACGTTTTCATACCCCTCACCAAGTTTTTGTAGCACATGCGTTGCATGTTAACAAAAACTATCCTCTCCCGCAAGGGGAGAGGAGGAAACTGTTCCCGCAAGGGGAGAGGAGGAAACTGTTCCCGCAAGGGGAGAGGAGGAAATTATGGCAAGTCTGGATTTACAGAAATATTTATTATCATGTCAGTGCAATCATTATCAGAAATTTTTTGATTTTTAATTTTGCCGCATGTCTCGCATTTATGGGTAATGGTTGTGGATGTGGCCGAAACCGGATGCATCATGCCCATGCAATCGCTTGCCCTGTCGCCCGGGCTTATGTCCACGCATTTTGACCAGAGGCAAGATGGGCAATGATTGGTGTATCCGTTGCCACGTACAAATGTGCTACAATTTTCACATTTAAAATCTTCAATGGTTTTGGTGAATGTTTTCATAGTAATCAGTAATCAGTAACCAGTAATCAGTTGGATTATTCCAGATTAAAAAACTGGTTACTGATTACTGGTCACTGGTTACTTAAAGCCCCAAGGCCCGACGATACATTTTGGTCAGTTCATCAATTTCGTCCAATTCATCTGCATCCATGCGGCGAAGACGAACCATCTGGCGAATATATTTTGGATCGTATCCGGCGGACTTTGCCTCGGTCATGATTTCTTTGATGTCGGCGGCCAGGCTTTTTGCCTCTTCTTGCAATTTTTCAATTCTCTCGCAAATTTGTGTCAGTTGTGATGCATCCAATGCACCATGATTTGCATTTTTCATTTTATTTTTTCCTTTACTTTGTTATAATCTTGCCGTATATACTAGCACTAATTTTATAAAAAGCAAGGGAACATAATATGCACAAACTTACCAGAATCACCGCATCCATCGGTCCAACATCAGAATCCAAAGAAACAATTCGTGAAATGATTGCCAAAGGCATGAATATTGCACGCCTTAATTTCAGCCACGATACACACGAAGCACACGGCAAAAAAATCGTCGCCATTCGTGAATTGTCAGAAGAATTAAAAACTCCGATCGCAATTATGGCCGATTTACAGGGGCCCAAACATCGCATCGGCGACTTTGAAACCGATGATA
This sequence comes from Alphaproteobacteria bacterium, assembly GCA_009785765.1. GTDB lineage: Bacteria > Pseudomonadota > Alphaproteobacteria > Rs-D84 > Rs-D84 > WRKW01. Next base: position 4,302 of record WQVP01000017.1, read on the forward strand.
AATATCCATTAATCGTTGGCCAAGAATTTATATTGGATAATGATCCAACTCCTGGTAATTCCGCACGTGTTCAATTGCCAGACCCAGATGTATTAAAGTCTTTAAAAGTTGGCGACAGAGTTTTATTAAACGACGGAAAAATAGAATTGGAAGTTATGCAATCAACCGGCGCCTCTGTTATAACAAAAATTGTACGTGGCACAGAAATATGGTCAAGACGTGGTTTTAATATTCCAGATACCATGGTAGAGACCGGGATTTTAACCGAAAAAGACAAAAAAGATTTGGAGTATATTATCACGCAAAACCCAGATTATGTTGCGGTTTCATTTGTTCAAAAACCAGAAGACATCAAAGAAGTCATAGAATTTATAAATGCACGTGGAAACAATACTATTAAAATAGTGGCAAAAATTGAAAGACCCCAGGCGCTGGAATGCCTTGAAGAAATTGCAGATATTGCGGACGCTATTATGGTTGCACGTGGCGATTTGGCCGTAGAAGTTGATTTCTGGAAAGTGCCTGCGATTACTCGCAACATGATAAGAATTTGCAGACGGAAAAACAAACCAATCATCATCGCAACACAAATGATGTCGTCAATGGTTAACTCTGAATTTCCAATGCGCAGCGAAATTTCCGACGTGGCACAGGCCGCATACCTTCGTGCGGACAGTGTTATGACGTCCGAAGAAACGACGCTTGGCGAATATCCGGTTCTGGTTATGGATGCAATGCGCAAAATTTTAAAAGCGTCTGAATTTGATGCACGTGAAAATGTGCATGATTGGCAAAACCATGAAAATTTACCAGAAAATGATTGGTCTCGCTCGGTTGTCTCTATGGCGTATTTGAACAAGTGCACGGCAATCGTTGTATTCGTACATGGCGGCCGTAATGCACGTGCGATTTCCGCCCGCCGTCCGGACGTGCCAATTGTTGCAATATGCAATGACCAAGTGGCTGCAAACCAATTGGTTATGAATCGTGGCGTATTCCCGATTTATAATCCAGAGATGTTTGATAAACGTGATATCACCGGCGCACTTGCACATATTGGCGGAATCAAAGAGGGCAAGGTTGTGGTTGTTGACGACGAAACCGTGACGCTTCAATAAAAAATCGCCCATCGGGCGATTTTTTATTAGGGATTAGGAACTAGGAACTAGTGGGTTTGGTGTTTGTGGATATAATTCCAACAATCTCATACTAACTAGTTCCTAATTCCTAGTTCCTAGTTCCTAATTACTATTTTGTTTGATTTGCTTCAAAATAATCCTATAATTCAAAAAAAGGAATTATTATGAAAAAAACATCTTTGCTCTTTGCTCTTTGCTCTTTGCTCTTTTTAACCGCATGTATGTACGGAAACCATCCAAACAGCGAAAGATTTTTCGCCAATGCAGATATAACGCAAGTTGATTGGACCGAGGTTAATGCCCGTGGGTCTGCTTGCCAATGGAATTGGTTTGGTCTTATCCCAACCGGAAGCAACAGCTTGCCAAGAGCAGTTGAAAATGCCGATATCGCCCGTCTTGCATTTGTTGATACAGATACAATCGTTTTCTTTCCATTATTTATTGCAGAATGCACAAACGTATGGGGTGTAAAAACTGATGCAGCGACTGAAAGAGAGGCAAGAATCGCCACCGAACGTGAAGCCCGCCGGGCCGCCCGCCGTCCATTACCAACATTGGCAGACTATAACGGTGGGTTTGAATAGGCAAAAATGTAAGAGGTAAGAGGTAAGAGGTAAGAGGTGCGAAAAATAAAAAACAAATTTTTATCAAGAATTTTATATTTGGTAATACCTCTTACCTCTTACCTCTTACCTCTTACCTCTTATGCATCTTTCCTTCCCTCTGAAAACAGCCGGATAAAAGGCTTTCAATTCGGAATTGCAGCGCCCGTTTTATCACCACTTCCGTTTGCATCAATAAACGGATTTGTCGGACAAAATTTCAAGCATACAAATAATTTTTGGACACGCCGTCTTGCATGGCGTGCAGACTTTGCATTGCCGCACGGCATATCGGCCAGCGGTCGCATAGATGGCGTTGATATATATACCCGTGGCAGCGTTATGGGAATATCACATTCCCGGACATTTAATCGCAGAATAGATTTTGATTTTAATGATGACTATGTCGGCGGCCGTGTAAACTTTGATGGAATGGACGGGCGGTTTTTAATGGAGAATAAACACTTTGGTGTTATGGCGGATTTTTTTCCATTTGCTGATACTTGGTTCTTTGGCGGATTTCGTGTATCGGGTGGATATTTTATCGGAAGCGCAATAATAGACGCCCGTGCAACAAATACAAATCCTTTTCCAAATGATGATGGCTTTGTTGCCTCTGCCGGGCATGTTGCCTCTGAAACATTTTACATAGCATCCCGCCTGTCAGCCGGATCACAAATTGGCGCACGTTTAAATTGGAGATACAGCGGGCCGTACGTCGGGACCGGATTTGATCTTGGGATTTTTCGGGGACTTAAATTATTCACAGATTTTGGCGTAGTATTCGCAAATGCCCCAAGATTGCACAATAGCGATATTCGTATCCCCGCATCCGATTTCCAGGCAAGGATTTTTGTTAATACAAGAGATGGCGTTGGATCAGACTGGATTAACATAGATATAAGCAATCCAAATTTAACAAAAGATAACTTAATTGCCGCATGGATTGCATCCGGCGGGATTGCCGGGGATATTGCTGATTTGGATTTTATGGCGATTAATACAGAATATCAAAGATTGCGTCAAAGTATTGTCCGTGATGCAAATCATGATATGCGAAATTTGCGATTCGTTCCGATGGTGCGGATTGGTTTGATGTATAGGTTTTAAAAATCGCCGGAAGGCGATTTTTAGGAATCAGGAACTAGGAATTAGGAACTAGTTAGTATGAGTTTGGCAGGAATTATGTTTACAAATTCCAAACTCACTAGTTCCTAGTTCCTAATTCCTAATCACTGTTTTGCACAATAAATTATGCAAAGCCTTTGTGTGCGCTGGAAAAGTCTTGTATATACAATGTTTCTGCGTGGTTGCCCTTAAAATTTATTTTTAATTATTTTAAAAAATC
>WQVP01000018.1 GCA_009785765.1 Alphaproteobacteria bacterium
ATCACGGGCGTTGTATGAAAAATAAGCACGCCCCATTCCAACGATTAAATCAATAGCATCCGTTAATTCACCAGACTGTATAGTGCCGCTTATCAAATCGTGCAAAGGCTCTTCTTCTATGATGTCAATTCCGGTGCCTTCCAATAATCTTTCCAAAGTTTGGCGAACGGTTTGTCGCTCAAACGTAAAATTATTAACCGCAAATTGTGGCAAAGCATCACCTGCATCAATACGGATTAATTCAATATTTTCTTCGGGTAAAACCGAAAGCACACGCTGATTGTCCCAGTCAACCGTGCAACGCCTTGGCAGGTCCAGCGCAAATCTTCGTGCGGCATCTGTTGTTATGGCGGCACCACGCGGGAAAATTGGAACACTGTGCCTGTCAACAACAAGAGTATCAACAATATGAACAACATCGTATTGCGGTTGTGGTTGACACGCAGTGATAAAGAGCAAAGAGCAAAGAGCAAAGAGCAAAGATATTTTTTTCATATTTGAAACCTTTCAAACCTTTTTCTAGTTTTTTATTTTTTGCAAAAAGCTTGAACTTTGCGCAGACATCTCTGCTCTTTGCTCTTTGCTCTTTGCGCACACTGTGTGCGCTATATATTCATAACCTTTTCAAATTCTTCCAATGTCATTTCATGCACAGGTTTTTTGTTTGGCGTTATCATGTCTTTCATAGACTCAAATTCAGCAGTATATTTGCCGTCTTTGTCGCCGCCAGAATTCACCAGCAATTCCAATACATCTGCGGCGAAAAACCGACCAACGTATTCCTCGGTGGCAATGCCGCCCTTTTTAACACAAATTGCGGCCATTACTGTTTTCATAGTCTCGTAAAATTCCGCCAATTCATCAAATTTTTCTGTTTTTGCCATTGCCCCACCTTCTCTATTATAGGCATTATAAAAGTATTGCCCAAATTACGCAAATAAATTATAATAGGCATTATGAATAAAATTCTGACCAAATCACTGACACTGACACTGACATTGACACTATTGTCTTGCGCAAGCCCCAACCGCGGATCTATTGATGATGCTACTATATTAAATTGGGAAAATGAAATGGTAACGATGGAACAGTTTGTGCGTGATCATCGTCAATGCCTTGGGATAAATCGTCCACCGCACCAACCACAAAACAGAATTGCATCAATGCTTATGCCAAATGCGGCCAGTCAAATGCCCGAATGGGATGGTCTTTGGGTAACATTCCAATCCAACGAACACAGAGATATCGGCCAACGCATATTAATGTCTGTTCCTGCGAATACAACATCACGATCAATCGGCGCATACAGACAATGTATGTTCCGCCGTGGATATTTGTTAAGAGCTTTTTAAAATGAAACCATACTTATTTATCACATCGGAATTATCCCGCTCTGTTGTTGCCCTTGCAACGGCCATGCAAAAAGATAACATAAACGTTGCAATTGCATCGCCCGCAACAGATTCAGAGATTTCAAAATTACGGATAAAACATATAAAGATTAAAAAATCCGGACTTTTTGGCAAAACAAAATTGCACACAGGGACTGAATTTAATGATTTTATTCGCACCGATGCACCCGATGTATACGTCCTTGATTTGCCCAGCATTAATCTTGCAACCAAACAAAAAATTGACATAGTCGGCCATGTACCCATGCCTGGGATTGATTTATCCGTGTATAGTCCCGCATCCGTTGCGCCTCTTTTGCAAAACCGCATTTTGGACGAGCTTAATATCGCTCCACATCAAAGGCTTATCACGGTCATAAGTCCGCTTGGGTTTAATCTGGATATTTTAATTGGTGCGCTTGATTTATTACAAAACAAAGATGTTGCAATTGCGCTTTATGGTGATGCAAAGCATCTTTCAAAACAAAAGCTTGTGCGCATGATTGAAAAATCTGGACATCATATAACGTATATTGGAGCAGATAAAGATATTGCATCCACCCTGCGCTCGTCCTATGCTGTGTTGGGATTGGGCAATATGGACCCTGTACTTTTGATGGCAGCGGTTGCAATGGGACGTCCAACTGTATGGCCAAACAACGAATATAATATACATCCAAATGCATCGCTTGGAAACATGTTCAGTTCGCAAAGCCTGGCGGCGGCACTGGGCGAGATACTTGGATTATCAGAGACCGCACGCACAAAAATAGAGCGTGAAAATATTGCAACCGCACAAAACTTTGATGTACAAAAAGTTATTAAGCTAATAACCAATAGCTAATAGTTATTAATCATAATTTATGATATAATTAAACCATGTTAAAAAAGATATATTTTTGGACGGCTTTTGTTGCTGTTATGTTTATTGCGATATATTTCGTGGTGCGCATCTCTATGATGGCTTTGGGCATGGGCCCTGTGCGCCTTGCCCATTCTGTTTCTATTATCACAGGCACAGGTCTGCTTGGCGCAACAGAAATTGCAAAGGTTGCACGAATATATCCCGGCACAAAGATGAGGGACGTTGATTCCGCACGCATACTTTCGGACATAGAATCTGTGCCAGCCGTCAGAGGTGCATCTGTCAGAAAATTACCAGGCGGCCGGATAATGATAAAAACAGAACAAAGAAGAGTTATGGCCACATGGACTGATGGTCAAGTATTTTATCCAATTTCCAGGGACGGCCACCGCATTGGTGCGGCGGGCGAATACGCCGTGCCCGGCCTTTTGGTGTTCCAAGGAACTCTTCCCACAGACATTGAATATATTGTAAATACTGTTGGTCGTTATCCGTTTATTAATTCCATAACGCATCGCCTGGAATGGATTGAATCCCGAAGATGGAACATTCATACAACACGTGGAATAACAATAAAACTTCCGGAACTTTATATGCCGACCGCACTTCGCAGACTTATGGCCATGCATAATCAAAACCAGATTCTTGACCGACAAATAACCATTTTGGATTTGCGTGATGCGGAGCGCTCTCTTGTTGAACTTGCACGATAAATCTTATTTATGTTTGGACATCGGGACACACTCGGTTTCGGGCGTGGCATTTCGTATATCTGGCGGCCGCATAGCCGGGCAAAGCATATATTCGTTTGAATCAAACGACACAACTCTTGCCATTAAACATGTCGTAGAACATTTGGAATCCGAATTAAAAGAACGTTTTGACTCTGCGTTTATAACGGGGAATTTTGGTCGTACAAAATACCGAATGACAACACTTCGCAAAAACTGGGCAAAAGAACATAAAATCAAAAATGAAGACATTTCAAATATGGCGGATATTGTTACAAAGTCCGAAGAAGACATGATCCCTTTGCACATAGTTCCGCTTCGCTATGACGCTGATGATTTTCAAAATATTGCAACACCCGTTGGTCAAAGCGCACATTCTATGTCTGCGATTTTCGGCACAATTTTTGCAAGCAATGCGGGCCTTCAAAACATGCGAGAGGCCGCTCTTTCTGCGAATATAACAGTAAACGAAGTTTTTGATGTGTCTTTTTTATTGGCGCATACTGTGCGGCCCAAAAAAGAGAATTCACTTATCATAGACCTTGGTTCTGATGCAACCACTGTGTCTTTATGGACTGTGCGGGGACCTGTGTTTTATCAAAGATTGGATGCGGGTCAATCTGTGTTAACCGATTTGCTTGCAACACATTTTAATCTTTCATGGGATATGGCGAATAAAATAAAGTGTGAAAATATTTCCACCGAGCATTCCGAGATGGCACGATTTACGCCTGCATCAAACAACCATGATTTTACCAAAGCGGATGTTAACAATATTATTATGCCCGCACTTGAAGACATTATAAAAGACGCCCGGATTACATCTTCTTCTGCAATTGATAAATATAATCCGACCCAAATTTATATCACGGGCGGTGGCGCAAACATTGTTGGAATTGAAGATATAATATTATCCAGATTTAACAATATTCCGGTTAAAAATCTTGGATCACAGGCGGCATCTGGTGCGCTTGCATCATATCTATGGAATTATATACGCCCCTTGGCAATAAAGGGCGCAAAGAGATTTGACTTTGTTAATTCAACCCTTAAAAATATGTTAAAAATGTTCAAGAAAAAACCAAAACAAAAATTTATTCCAATTATGCCCAGCACGCTTGCGTTTAATATGAAAGATAATGCAACGTATTTAAAATTCCAATCGGCCGGCATAACAATGATTCATGTTGATATTCTGGACGGGCTTTTTGTGGATGATGTTTATGGCGGGGTTGATGATTTAAAATATATCCGCACAAAATCAAACGCACACCTTAATGTTCATTTGATGTGTGAATCGCCCGACGCATGGATTAAAGACACAATTGATGCAGGCGCAGACACACTTACCATTTCAATTGAATCACGTGGCGCAAAACAAGCATGGGAATTATTAAAAAAATCAAAGGTCCGAAAAGGCATTGCCATAAGGGCAGACACACCTTTGTCTGAATTAAAACCATACCTTAAAGACGCGGATGAGGTTTTGGTGATGTCTATTATCCCGGGCGCCATAGGGCGACCATTTATCCCAGAGTCCATTCGCCGAATTGAATCATTGGCGGCTGTGCGCCGAAAACATAAATTGAAATTTAAAATTTCTGTGGACGGCGGTATTGTACCAGACACCGCAAAGCTTTGCTGGCGTGCGGGCGCAGACTTTTTAGTCGCAGGAAGTTATTTAAAAAATGCGGTTGATTTTCCGTTGGCTGTAAATGAATTACTGCAAAAATAGTTTACGCCCGGATTCAAATTCTCCAATATAAATATGAATTGTATTTTTGGGCAAAATGTCCATTGCGATTTCCGGCCATTCTATGATTGTTATGTTGTTCGCAATTGCGTCCATCAACCCTATTTCCACCAGTTCTGATTTATCTTTTATTCTGTATAGGTCGTAATGCGTAACGCGTAACGCGTAATGCGTAACGTCATATTCTTGCACAATTGTAAATGTTGGGCTTGGGACAATTGTATCGCCGCATAATTCGTTTATAATCGCACGTGCAATTGTTGTTTTGCCTATGCCCAGATCTCCGTGCAAAGCGATTACGACCGGCGCATTTAAAGCCTTTGCAAAATCTTTTGCCCACAAAATCATTTCATTTTCATTATGAAATATGTAAGAGGTCATCTTCTAATCTCCGAATAGTATCACGAATCTCGCCCGCTTTTTCAAATTCCAAATCACCGGCCGCATGATGCATAGCTTTGGTTAATTTTTTAATTTCTTTTTGCAGCGACTCTTTGTCCATCACGCCATCATTCGTGTACACAAATCGGCGATGCCGGTCTGTCTTGACTTCACGCATTTGTACTTCGCTGTATACGTCTTTTTTAATTGTTTTTGGCACTATGCCATGCTCTGTATTATATGCCATTTGTTTGGCACGGCGGCGGGATGTTTCATCAATTGCAACCCGCATAGATTCGGTTATTTTATCAGCGTATAAAATCGCTCTTCCCCTATCATTCCGTGCGGCACGGCCGATTGTTTGTATAAGCGAACGTGTGCTGCGAAGAAACCCTTCTTTGTCCGCATCCATTATTGCAACCAGTTCGCATTCCGGAATGTCCAAGCCTTCTCTCAACAAGTTTATACCAACCAAAACATCAAATTTTCCCATGCGCAATTCACGTAATAATTCAATGCGTTCCAATGTTTCAATATCGCTGTGCATGTATTTTGCACGCACGCCATTTTCAACCAAGTAATCGGTTAATTGTTCCGCCATTTTTTTGGTAAGTGTTGTGACAAGAATTTTTCCGTTGGTCTTTTTAATCTCATTTAACAAATCATCAACTTGAAGCGTTGTTGGACGAACCTCTACCACCGGGTCAAGCAGTCCGGTCGGGCGAATAACTTGTTCTGCGATTATGCCGCCGGCACGTTCAATCTCCCAATCATTTGGTGTTGCGCTGACAAATATTGTTTGTGGCCGAATTGCATCCCATTCATCAAATGTTAACGGACGATTATCAATCGCACTGGGCAATCGGTATCCGTACTGTGAAAGTGTTTCTTTTCTGGCCCTGTCCCCTCGGGACATTGCGCCGATTTGTGGCACGCTGACGTGTGATTCATCAACAAAAAGAATTGTATCTTTTGGCAGATAATCAAACAAGGTTGGTGGTGGCTGTCCCGCTGCACGCCCAGATAAATAACGTGAATAATTTTCAATACCACGGCACGTGCCGGTTGCCTGCATCATTTCTATGTCAAAATTTGTACGCTCTCGCAGACGCTGTTCTTCAACGAATTTTTTTTCATCTTTGAAATGCGCCAAGCGATTGTTCAAATCATTTTTAATCTCTTCAATAGATTGTAAAATACTTGGCATAGGTGTTGCATAGTGTGTGTTCGGATAAATATCTATTATATCAATGCTTCGCATTTTTTGTCCGGTCAAAGTATCAAATTCCCAAATCTCTTCCACCTCGTCGCCAAAGAATGTTATTTTAATCCCTGTGTCTGCGCTGTGCGATGGAAAGATGTCCAGCGCATCACCACGCACACGGAATTCTCCTCTGGCAAATCCGACCTCGTTCCGGCTGTACTGTAATTTAACCAGTTCGTCTATGACAAATTTCAAAGATATATTATCGCCTGTGTGTACGGTCAATTTCATTTCGCTGTACGTTTCTGGCGAACCAAGTCCATAAATAGATGATACACTTGATACAACAATAGTATCCGAATGAGAAAGAAGAGCACGGGTCGCACTGTGGCGCATTCGTTCAAGTTGGTCATTTACAGATGCGTCTTTGTCTATGTATGTATCTGTTGTTGGAACGTATGCCTCTGGTTGATAATAATCATAATATGACACAAAGTATTCCACATGATTATCCGGAAAATATTGTTTCATTTCTGCATAAAGCTGGGCTGCGAGTGTTTTATTATGCGCCATAATTATGGCCGGACGACCCGTTTTGGCAATAATATTCGCCATTGTAAAAGTTTTGCCAGTTCCGGTTGCACCCAATAATACCTGGTCACGTTTTCCGGCACCAAGACCGCCCAGCAATTCTTTGATTGCCTCTGGCTGGTCCCCGCTGGGACTATATTCCGATTTAAGATTAAATAGGCTTTTCGTCATTATATGTCATTCTCGGAATTTTCGCAGCACGCAAAATGCGTGTCCAGAAAATATCCGAGAATCCAATCCTTTATGTTTTTCATTGCGAACATAAATATAATACAATATAATGAATTATCAAGGAGAGAATATACTAGTGCCCGGCGCCTAGTGCCTAGTGCCCAATGAAAGCAAAAAATCGTCGTTTTGTATTATGGCTTGTTGTCGGTATTATATTATCCGGCATGGTTTTTGTTATATCAATTCCGCCATTTATAAA